>JAEMQE010000049.1:10187-12654 GCA_022758945.1 Lentimicrobium sp.
CAACAAAAACAAGTGACAACCAGTATTGATACCACCAAAAATAAAATTGGAGCCGAGTTCAAACTGACGTTAAAAACCAATGTCGATACGTTGTCGAAAGTGGTTTTTCCTAACGCAAAAAGTTTTGGTGCCCTTGAAGTAATTCAGTCGTATCCTATTGATACCATTAGGAAAAATGACCGTTATGAATTGGTCAAAAAATATGGTTTAACTCAATTCGATTCTGGAAAATACACCATTCCGAGCGTAAAAATTCTGATTAACAACAAAGCATTTTTATCCGATTCACTAAAAGTTGAGGTTGCCAATGTTCAAGTCGATACCTTGAAACAAAAAATGTACGACATCAAGGATATTGTTCCTGCAAATAATGGAATTGGTGATTGGTGGAAATATCTTTTGGCTTTACTATTAATTGTAGGAATTGCAGCATTGATTTATTGGTACATTAAAAAACGCCAAAAGGAGAAAATCGAAGAAGAAATTTATAAAACTCCAATAGAAAAAGCGACCAGTTTGCTGAACAATTTGGAGAAAAAAGAACTTTGGCAACACGGCGAAGTCAAAGCTTATTATAGTGAATTGACAGATATTGTTCGAAATTATATCGAAGAAGCAATTGATATTCCAGCAATGGAAAGCACCACATCGGAATTGATTGAAGGATTGAAAACCGCTTCTCAGAAAAAGAAAATGAAACTTTCGAAGGAAACCATCGACAGCCTTTTTGTGGTTTTAAAACAAGCCGATTTAGTAAAATTTGCCAAATCAAAACCAATGGATTTCGAAATTACCGAAGACCGAAAAAAAATTGAAAGAGCGATTGTCACCCTAGATAAAGCCATTCCTGTTGTAGTCGAAAATGCAGATGAAATGTTGCTCAACGAAATGCAACGTCAGGAACAATTGAAACGAGAATTAAAAAAACGACGCAACAAACGCATTATTATTACGGCTGTTTCGGTATTTCTGTTGCTTTTTGTAACGACGACTTATTTTGTTGCCACTAAAGGATTTGATTATGTAATAGATAATGTCTTTGGAAATTCATCCAAAGAATTGCTGGAAGGCGAATGGATAAAAAGTGAATACGGAAATCCGAGTGTGAGAGTTGAAACGCCAAAAGTGCTAAAAAGAGTCGATTTGACTAAGACACTTCCTAAAAACGGAATGGCTTTGATTAAGGAAATGCAATCTTTTGCTTACGGAAGTCTGAGCAACAATTTTTATATTATGGTTTCGACCTTACAATACAAGCAGGACCCGAGCGCTAGCGAACAGGCGAAGCAAACACAAATTGATTTGGCAAAATCATTAGATGGAGCTTTGAAAGCTATGGAATCTCAAGGAGCGCAAAATATGATTGTAAAACAAGAGGATTTTGAGACCAAAGAAGGTATCAAAGGTATCAAAGGATACGGAACTTTCTCGAAAATTGATGGTGAAAATAAAAACAGCACAAAATTATATTATGAAGTTTTAATCTTTAGTCAGGAAGGCGGATTGCAGCAAATTATGATCGTTCACGAAGAAGGTGATAAATATGCCAATGAAATTTCTGACCGAATTTTAGCCTCTGTTGAACTTCAAAACACCAAACAATAATGGGAAAATTAAATTTTTTAAATCCAGAGTTTTTTTGGTTGTTTCTTCTGATTCCAATGGCTGGCGCTTGGTTGTATTGGAAAAGAAACGAACAATCGGCAAATTTAAAAATAAGTTCAACCAAAGGATTCAAGGATTCAAATTCGCTTTTGGCAAGGCTAAAACCGCTTTTGAATGTGTTGCGATTATTGGCACTAAGTTCTTTAATTGTTGCAATGGCAAGACCAAGAACAGTTGATATTAGTAATCAAACCAAAACCACCAGAGGAATTGATATTGTTATGGCAATAGACCTTTCGGGAAGTATGCTTGCCAAAGATTTGAAACCAAATCGAATGGAAGCACTTAAAGAAGTAGCTGCTAATTTCGTAGAAGAAAGGCCTAATGACAGAATAGGATTGGTGCTTTATGCTTCTGAAGCGTACACAAAAACGCCTGTAACAAGCGACAAAGCCGTTGTTCTTGAAGCTATAAAAGGGATAAAATACGACACCGTTTTGCAAGACGGAACAGGAATAGGAATGGGATTGGCAACAGCTGTAAACCGACTAAAAGACAGCAAAGCAAAAAGCAAAGTAATCATTTTGATGACTGATGGTGTGAATAATGCAGGTTTTATTGAGCCTGAAACCGCCGCAGATATTGCCAAACAATACGGAATAAAAGTATATACGATAGGAATTGGAACCAACGGAATGGCAGATTTTCCTTATCAAATAACGCCAAGCGGACAGATTTTATTTCAAATGATGAAAGTAGAAATTGACGAACAATTATTAAAAACCATTGCCAGAAAAACAGATGGACAATATTTCAGGGCAACGAGCAACAGCAAATTAGCAGAGATTTATGCTTCCATCAA
>JAEMQE010000049.1:12754-14378 GCA_022758945.1 Lentimicrobium sp.
TAGTGCCATTTTTTGTGCTGCTTTTTCTATACAATCAATATTGGAAAAGAAAAAAACAGCGTGAATTTGGCGATTTAGATTTGGTTAAAAAATTAAGCCCGGAAAAATCAGTTTTCAAACCTATTTTGAAATTGGTTGTAATGCTATTGTCGTTAGTTGGACTGATTTTCGGATTGGTAAATCCAAAAATTGGTACTAAAATGGAAACCGTAAAACGAGAAGGAATCGACATCGTTTTTGCAATGGACGTTTCCAAAAGTATGCTTGCTGAAGACGTTGCACCCAACCGATTGGAAAAAAGCAAACAAATCGTTTCGCAAATCATCAATCAATTGGGTAATGACCGAATAGGAATCGTGGCTTATGCCGGAAGTGCGTTCCCAGTTTTACCAATAACTACGGATTACAGCGTGGCAAAAATGTTCCTTCAAAGTATGAATACCGATATCGTTTCGTCGCAAGGAACGTCGTTGGACGAAGCCATAAAATTATCGGCAACTTATTTTGACGACAAAAGTAAAACCAGCAAATTATTGATTCTAATTTCGGATGGTGAAGATCATTCAGAAGGTGCTGAAGAAGCTGCCGAAGAGGCGAATAAGTTAGGAATGAAAATCATAACCATTGGCGTTGGAACCGAAAAAGGAGGGACAATTCCTTTGAGAGTCAATGGTGTTGTCGAAAGTTTTAAAAGAGACAACAATAATGAAGTCGTGATTACGAAATTAAATAAAGAAGGTTTAACTACCATTGCCAAAGCCACAAAAGGCGGATATGTTGACGGAAATAATACAAAACAAGTGCTTGATTACGTAAAAAACGCACTCGACAATATTCAAAAAACAGAATTCGAATCAACACAAATGGCGGATTTTCAATCGCAATTTCAATGGTTCTTGGGTTTTGCTTTTGCCTTGTTGTTTTTGGATGTTTTCTTATTGGAAAGAAAGACAAAATGGGTTCAAAAAATGAATTTATTTAACGAAAAAGAATAGCCCCCCGACCCCCGAAGGGGGAGCTAGCAACTATTCTTAAAAGGTATAAAATACAGAATTACAAATGATTAAAAAATATTTCATATTAGTTTTCTTATTCCCCCTTTGGGGGTTAGGGGGCTTATTTGCTCAAGAGAAAGACAAAACTTTGCCAAAAGCGAACGAGGAATATGCTCAAAAGAAGTTCGTTGATGCTGAAGCTAATTTTAGAATTTCACATTCAAAATTTCCTAAAAGAATCGTGGCGCCTTATAATTTAGGAAATGCAATTTACAAACAAAACCAGATTGCAGAGGCTAAATTTGCTTATGCAACAGCTTTGTCAAAAACAAAATCAAGAGCTCAGAAACATAAAATATTTCACAATTTAGGAAATGTTTTTATGAAGGAAAAAAATTATACAGAAGCGGTTGAAGCCTATAAAAATGCCTTACGCAACAAACCTTCGGATGAAGAAACACGTTATAATTATGCTTTGGCAAAACAAAAACTAAAAGAAAATCCTCCAAAAGACGATAAGAATAAAGACAAAAACAAAAACAAAAACAAAAACAAAAACAAAAACAAAAAAAACAAAAAAAAAAAAAAAAAAAAAAATAAAAAAAAAAAAAAAAAAAAAAAAAAAAAAA
>JAEMQE010000168.1 GCA_022758945.1 Lentimicrobium sp.
AAACTCCAAATTCAAGTCTTCTTTTCCTAACAAATGCCTAACGATGGTGGTTTTCGCTGAACCTGATGGTGCCGAAAACACTATTAATTTTCCTTTTTTCATTGATTAATTTTTTTGGTAGAGACGCGATTAATCGCGTCTTTACGTCATCAATTGATTAATTGTGTATTACAACACATTCAAAACCTGTTCCTTAATCTTCTCCAATTCATCTTTCATCATCACGACTAATTTTTGCATTTGGGCGTGATTCGATTTTGAACCCATTGTGTTGATTTCGCGTCCCATTTCTTGGGTAATAAAACCTAGTTTTCTACCGTTAGCTTCCGTTCCGTTGATGGTTTCCAGGAAATAATCCAAGTGATTCGTCAAACGTACTTTTTCTTCGGTGATGTCTAGTTTTTCGAGGTAATAAATCAATTCTTGCTCAAAACGGTTTTCATCCACATTGACTTTTAACTCTGAAATTGCGGTTTGCAAACGGTCTTTTATCGCTTGAACACGTTCCGGATCGAGTGCTAATGCTTCATTCATATATTGACGAATGTTGCCAATTCTTAGTTGGAATTCTTTTTCCAATGAAGCGCCTTCATCTTTTCGGAAATCACCAATATAATCTAAGGCTTCCAAAATCACTTTTTGAATTTCAGACCAATCATTTTCGTCGATTTCTTCCCGTTCGGTTTTCATCGTATCGGGCATTCTCACAGCCATTTTCATCAATTCGGTTTCATCGGCATCAGCATAAACTTCGCGCAATTGATTGATGTAGGCTTTCACGATGGGCACGTTCACTTTCGTCGAAGTTTGTTCGGCGGTGCTTTCGATAAAAATGGAGAAATCTACTTTTCCTCTTTCGAGTTTTAAAGCGATTTGGTTGCGCAAACCCAATTCCATTTCGCGATAAGTCGAAGGCATTCGCACGCTTAAATCCAAACCTTTACTGTTTAGGGATTTTACTTCTACGGTTATTTTTTTGGTTGGCAATTGCAAAGTAGCTTTGCCAAATCCGGTCATTGATTGTATCATATTATTTTCTAAAAGAGTTCAAAGATAAGGAAAAGTATTCAGTGTTCAGTCCCGAGGCTTCGGGATGAGTATTCAGTTTAAAACTGCACAACCGACCACTGTTTACTGATTACTGACCACTAATTTTTTCATCACCTGAAGCATATTTTGCTGGCTGTTGCCAATGTAAATTTTGCCATCAATAATAAAAACAGGACGACTCAGGAAAGTGTAATGTTCGAGAATATAGTTTTTGAAATCGGCTTCGGTCAGGGATTTGTTTTTTAAATCCATCGATTTGTAAAGCTGTGCTTTTTTGCTGAAAAGCGCTTCGTAACTTCCTGAAAGTTGGTGCATTTCTTCCAGTTCTTCTACAGTTATTGGATCTTGTTTGATGTCGTGAAAAACCAAATTATGACCTTTTGGTAACGATTTTATAATTTTCCGACACGTATCGCAGGAAGCGAGATAATATATTTTGTTCATAATAAACGGTAATTTCTTTATACAAAGAAAATCCATTTGATGTGGAAAATGATTATTTTTATCAAAAATTTATAAAAATGCAAAAGACATTCGATATTACTAGTGCAAGCAGAAAAATAGTTTCCCAGTTTCTGGAAAATCATTCTTTAGAACAGCTCAATAAAATTCCCGATGGTTTTAAGAACAATCTTATTTGGAATATCGGTCATATTGTGGTCGTTCAACAAGTGCTGGTTTACAAATTATCAGGTTTGCCAATGATGATTTCCGACGAATTGGTGCAGAAATATATGAAAGGAACCAAACCGGAACATAACGTCACCCAAGCCGAAGTGGACGAAATCAAGTCTTTATTGTTGAAAATTATCGATCAAACAAAGGAAGATTTTAGCAAGAAAATTTTCAAAAACTATCAGGAATACCCCACTTCAACAGGGTTTACCATTAAAAGTGCCGAAGAGGCAATGGTATTCAACAACTTTCACGAAGGACTTCACATTGGGATTATGATGGGTCTCAGAAAGTTTATTTAGGAGCTATTTCCCGCTTTCGCCTTTATCTTTGTTCGTTCCTCACAAAGGATATCGGCTCTATCGGGGCTAGGAAATCTGTTAAAAATCATAATTTCGTCGTAAACTAAATTACCTTTACAAAAAAAATATTTCAAATGAAATTCAATACTAAAACCATACACGGTGGACAACATCACGATCCAAGCACTGGCGCAGTAATGCCACCGGTTTATCAAACTTCCACCTTTGCACAAACAAGTCCTGGAAAACCAATAAATCCTGATTACGAATACAGCAGAGCTTCGAATCCTACACGAACTGCATTAGAAAACGCTTTGGCAAGTATCGAAAACGGAACGCGTGCCTTGGCTTTTTCGTCTGGATTAGCAGCCACTGATTGTATTTTGCGGTCTTTTAAATCAGGAGATGAAATCATCGCAATGGATGATTTATATGGTGGAACCTATAGAATGTTCACGCGAATTTATAAAGATTCGGGAATAAAATTCCATTTTGTAGATATGAATGATTTGGAAAAATTCCTTTCTTTAATCAATGAAAACACCAAAATGGTTTGGGTGGAAACACCAACAAATCCGTTGATGAAACTGGCCGATATCCAAGAAATTGCTAAAATCACCAAACAAAAAAATATTCTTTTTGCTGTTGACAATACTTTTGCAACACCTTATTTACAAAAACCTTTGGATTTAGGAGCAGATATTGTGATGCATTCGGCAACGAAATATCTTGGCGGACATTCTGATGTAATTGCTGGAGCTTTGATTGTAAAAGAGGAAGCTTTGGGTGAACAATTGCATTTTCAACAATTTGCCACAGGCGCAACATTGGGGCCAATGGATAGTTTTTTGGTTTTAAGAGGAATAAAAACATTGCATCTTAGAGTACAAAGACATTGCGAAAACGGAGAAAAAGTAGTTGCCTTTTTAAACCAACATCCAAAAATAAAAACAGTTTATTATCCGGGATTGCCAAGTCATCCGTACCACGAAATTGCCAAAAAACAGATGAGCGGTTTTGGAGGAATGGTTTCCTTTACATTCGTCTCAGGAAAAAAAGAAGATTCAATCCGCTTTTTGGAGAAACTAAAAGTATTCACTTTGGCTGAATCTCTTGGCGGAGTGGAATCATTGGCAAACCATCCTGCTTTGATGACCCACGCTTCGATTCCTGAAGACAAAAGAAAAGAAGTTGGCATTACAGATGATTTAGTTCGGTTGAGCGTTGGTATTGAAGATGCCGAAGATTTAATCGAGGATTTAAAACAAGCATTGGATTAAAAAAAAAGCCCGATTTTACTCAAATCGGGCTTTTTTTTATAGTTGTATTTTCTACTATTGCAAGTAATAAATGTAGCCAACATTGAACCAAACCAACCAGTCGTTAGCTTTGTTTTCTTTATAAAGTGATGGATTTGGTTTTAAACCGTCAACCCAATCAGAAAAATAATATTGCAATCTTAAATCCACCATTAAATCCGATAATGGAGCTAATTTATAACGAGTTCCAACACTTGAAACTATTGACCATACAGAACCTCCTTCAGTCGAATATCCGTAAGGACGATCGTCTGTGGGAACTAGATATTTAGGAAAAGTTGTTAGTGGTGTTCCTAAAGGACCCATTGTTGACCAAGCTTTTGCATTGTAAAAACTAAATTGTCCTCCAAGACTAATAAAGGGTCCCCAGCTCTCAATTGTTTCGGTAAAGTCACGAATACTCCATGGGAAAAATTCCAGTTGCATTCCTATATTAGTAACAGCAGTACTTCCTTGCATTGCTCTTAATTGATCTGCGCCAAGGCTAGTGTGACTTGGAGCTACCCATTCTCCAAAATGTTCCAAATTAGTTTTATTATAAGACAATTCACTTCTTAGTTTGAAGTGGTCATTAAAATAAGTTTCAGGGGTGTAGCAATTACATTCTGCTTTGTAAGAAAAATTTAAATAATGTATAATACCAATTCCATATCCTGTATTACCTGCATTTGTGGTCAGGTCATGTCGCTCTCCATAATCAGATTGGAAGGCTACAGGACCAGCAATGGCACCAATTTCGTGGGAAAATCCAAATTGAGCAAGAGCTACATTCGAAATCCCAAAAAAGAGGAGGCAGAAAAATGTAATAGATTTTGGGATCATTATAATAGATTACTTTTTTTACAAATATATAAAAACATCAATCATTCCGAATATTATCTAAACAAATATATAATAACGTCAAACATTCTGAATATTATCTAAACAAAATATAAGATTTTTTGTATTTTCCAGCCAATAGTTTTGATTTTGAATAAAATCATTTCTACATTTATAAAAAGCATAAAAAAATGTGAAGAAATTTCGATTTTCGATATAAATATTCTTATATAATGTATATTTGCACACAATTACGAAATCGTTTTCTTAAAATTATTTTTTTGGTTAAGGAAACGATTAATATTAACCTTGATTGAATAATATATTTCAAATGGAAGAAAAAATCAATAATTTTATGGCTCAAGTTGAGTCAAAAAACCCGAATGAGCCTGAATTTATTCAAGCAGTTAGAGAATTTGCCGAAACAGTTATTCCTTTTATAGCTGCAGAAAGAAAATATGATGGCAAGCACTTGCTTCTTAGAATTACGGAACCTGAAAGAACGATAACTTTTCGTGTAACTTGGGTTGATGATAAAGGAGAAATCAGAGTCAACAGAGGGTTTAGAATTCAGATGAATTCAGCAATTGGACCTTATAAAGGAGGAATTAGATTTCATAATTCGGTTAACTTATCAGTGCTTAAATTCCTTGCTTTTGAACAGGTATTCAAAAATAGTTTAACAACACTTCCTATGGGAGGCGGAAAAGGAGGGTCTGATTTTGATCCTCAAGGCAAATCAGATGCAGAAGTAATGCGTTTTTGTCAATCCTTTATGACAGAATTATGCCGACACATTGGACCAGAAATAGATGTTCCTGCTGGTGACATTGGTGTTGGTTCAAGAGAAATAGGATACTTATTTGGTCAATACAAAAGAATTAGAAATGAATTCACAGGAGTTTTAACAGGAAAAGGAATTGCTTACGGTGGTTCATTAATAAGACCTGAAGCTACTGGATATGGAGTGGTCTATTTCACAGAACAAATGCTTAGAACCATTGGACAGGAAATCAAAGGAAAAACTGTTGCTATTTCTGGATTTGGAAATGTTGCTTGGGGTGTGGCGTTAAAAATAAATGAATTAGGTGGAAAGCTTCTGACGATTTCAGGACCTGACGGATATATTTATGATGCTGATGGAATTTCTGGTGAAAAAATTGACTATATGCTTGAAATGAGAGCTAGTGGAGACAATAGAGCCGAAATGTATGTGGAGAAATATCCAAGTGCTGTTTTTCACAAAGGGAAAAGTGTATGGGAAGTAAAAGCTGATATCGCCATTCCCTGTGCTACACAAAATGAATTACATGTAGCGGACGCTAAAAAATTAATTGAAAATGGTACTATTTGTATTACGGAGGCGGCTAATATGCCTTGTACTTTAGACGCTATTAAATATATATTGAGCAAAAAAGTTCTTTATGCACCAGGAAAAGCGGCTAATGCAGGAGGTGTTGCAGCTTCTGGATTAGAGATGACACAAAATTCTATTCGTTTAAACTGGTCAAGTGAAGAGGTGGATCATCGATTAAAAGATATAATGGTGGGTATTCATAATCAATGTAAAAAATATGGAACTGACGAAACTGGATATGTTGATTACGTAAAAGGAGCAAATATCGCAGGATTTGTAAAAGTAGCAGACGCAATGCTAGCTCAAGGAGTGGTTTAAATCCTTTTTAATAAATACAAAAATGCCTTTTTTCTACCTGAGTTATCAGGATTAGATTGAAGGCATTTTTTTTGTGTAACAAAATTCCATTACTTTCGTTTGTATTATATTTGTGAACCAATATTTATACAAATAATGAAAAAAAGGTTTCTATATTTTTTATTTCTCATTTTTATACAAACAGGTTTTGCCCAAAACAATTTGTTATGGCAAGGCTATTTTTCCTATAATGACATTAAGGATTTGTCTCAATCGGCAACAACCATTTTTGCGGCTTCTGAAAATGCGTTGTTTTCAAAAAACACAAGTACTAATCAGCTTAAAACGACTAATACTATTGATGGACTTTCCGGTCAAACAATATCGGCATTGTATTACAGCAGCACATCCAATAAAACCCTTGTAGGCTATGAAAATGGGTTAATGATTGTAATTAACGAAGCCGATGGCAGTATGCTGAATATTGTAGATATTATCAATAAACAACTTCCTTCAAACATAAAAAAAATCAATCATTTTATGGAATACAAAGGGATTGTTTATGTTTCCTGTGATTTTGGAATCGTTCAATTCAATTTAGCCACAATGTTGTTTGGCGACACTTATTTTATTGGCAATAATGGAGCTGAGATTAGTGTTACCCAAACTGCGATCTTTAATGGTTCTATTTATGCATCTTCAAATGACGGCATCAGAAGAGCGGATATTGCCAGTAAAAATTTAATTGATTTTAACCAGTGGATACAAATTGCCACAGGAAGTTGGTCAAGCATAGAGACTTTCGATACGGAACTAATTGCAATAAATGCCTCAGGATATATTCATAAATATGATTCAGCCTCTAATTCTTTTACAGGATATTTACAACTTCCGCAAGCTTCTGTAGATATGAGAGTGAGTAGTAATTATTTGATTATAACTACAGCAAGCAGTGTGTATGTTTATAATAAACAATTGGCACTTGTTCGTCAAATAAACAGCAATCAAATTCTGGGAAGTATTTCTACTTTTGCTTGTGCAACAAGTATTGGAGACATATTATATATTGGAACGAAAGAAAATGGATTGATAAACACCACAATTTCTGTCGCTTCAGCTTTTGAAAACAACACTCCAATTGGTCCTTCCAGAAATAGTATATTTGCACTTCAAGCCACTTCAACAATACTTTGGACTGTGTATGGTGATTATAATGAAGGATATAACCCATATCCATTAGACAATTATGGTATTAGTAAATATAGTGTCACAGGATGGTTGAATATTCCTTACGAAAAAGTTTTTGGAGCCAAGTCAATATCCAGAATCACTGTGAATCCCAATAATGAAAACGAAGTTTATGCCAGTTCCTTTTTTTCGGGTTTGCTGAAAATTGTAAATGATGTACCCAAAATATTGTACAATCAAACGAATAGCGGATTAGAATCAATAACTTTTCTAGGGCCTAACTATATTGATGTTAGAATTAATGGAGCCGCATTTGATAAATCCGGAAATCTTTGGTTGAATAACAGCCTAATTCAAAAGGGGTTAAAAGTATTCAAAGCGGATGGACAATGGCAAAGTTTTTCATTAGACGGTATTCTGGATAAAAGTATTGATGCAAGTATGGGTCGACTAATAATTGACAAAAATGGCACCAAATGGTGGTGTACGAATACGGATGGTTTGATAAGTTATAATGAATCTATCAATAAATTTAAAAAAATAACATTTGGTTCAGACAAAGGGAATTTACCAACAACTGATGTAAGAGCAATTGCAGTGGATAATAGAAACCAACTTTGGATAGGAACTAAAAAAGGGTTAAGAGTTTTGTCCAATGTGAGTGCTTTTCTAACCGAAGACCAAATGACAACAAATTCCATAATAATTTTAGATAATGGTTTGGCTCAAGAATTAATGTATGAACAATTTATTACTGATATTGTGGTAGATGGAGCTAATAATAAGTGGATTGGAACTGCTGATTCAGGGGTGTTTTTAGTTTCGCCAAACGGACAGGAAACGAAATATCATTTTACGACAAACAATTCACCATTGCCTAGCAATACAATAAACGACATTGACATAAACAGCACGACAGGAGAAGTTTTTATAGCTACTACCAAAGGTTTAATTTCTTTCAAAGGAACTGCAACCAAAGCCAATGAAGATTTGAATAATGTATATGTGTATCCAAATCCGGTGCGCCCGGAATACGAAGGAACTGTAAAAATTGCAGGATTATTAGATAAAGCCAATGTAAAAATCACTGACGTTGAAGGTAATCTGGTTTACGAAACCACTTCCGAAGGCGGAACTATAGAATGGGATACAACGGCTTTTGGGAAATACAAAGTAGCTTCCGGAGTATATCTGATTTTTGTTGCAGCCCAAGACGGAATAGAAACCAAGGTAAAAAAAGTGATGATAATTAGATAAATTACGAATTCCAAATTACGAATTCCAAATCGTAATTTCGTAATTAAAGTTTCGTAATTAATATGTTAATCAAAACCAAAGCTATAGTCATTTCTTCCCTCAAATACCAAGAGAAAAGCTTGATTGTAAAATGCTTTACACAATCTCACGGTTTAAAAACCTACTTTGTTCGCGATGCCTTTTCCTCCCGGAAATCAAACCAGAAAATTGCGTATTTCCAGCCGTTGACGATTCTCGAAATCGAAGCTGTTCATAAAAATAAAGGCACTTTAGAAAACTTCAAAGAAATCAAAATCGCAATTCCATTTCAAACCATTCATTCCAATATTTTTAAGAGTACGATTGTGATGTTTATTTCTGAAATTTTGCATCATTCCATCCACGAAGAAGAAAAAAACGAACACCTTTTTGCTTTCTTAGAAACCGCTTTATTCTGGCTTGACAATCACGATGAAACCGCTAATTTTCACTTGATTTTAATGCTTGAAATAACAAAATATCTTGGTTTTTATCCCGATATTTCCGAAATGGAATTCCCTTTTTTCGATGCAAACGAAGGGATTTTTACCCCATTTCACGGAATCGGTTCTTTAGCGGAACACGAAACCAACCTCTTCAAAAAACTCATTAATTTAAAATTTGATAACGACCAAAAAATCTTCCACGTCATCGAAAGGCAAATCATTTTGAAAATCCTGATTGATTACTACATTTTTCATCTCGACGGATTCCGAAAGCCAAAATCTTTGGACGTTCTGAAAGAAGTTTTTTCTTGAAAAATTTCCCCTCGAATGACACAAATTTTCACGAATAAAAAAAATTAGTGTGAATTCGTGAAATTTGTGGTTAAAAAACCGCTCAAGTCGATAACTTTTCCCTTTTGTTTTTTGCCTTTTTACTATTAATCACTACTTTCGCACCACGATTTAAGAAAAGGATAAAATGAGCATAAAATTTACTGAATACAAAGGACTTAACTTGCCTACAGTTGCATCGGAAGTACTTGATTTTTGGAAAAAAGAAAACATATTCGAAAAGAGCGTAACCACTCGCGAAGGCAACCCACCATTCGTGTTTTTTGAAGGACCACCTTCGGCAAATGGACTGCCGGGAATTCACCACGTGATGGCACGTGCGATTAAAGATATATTTTGCCGTTATAAAACCCAAAAAGGATTCCAAGTAAAGCGTAAAGCAGGATGGGATACCCACGGTTTGCCAGTAGAATTAGGTACCGAAGCTGCATTGGGAATCACCAAAGAAGACATCGGGAAAACCATTTCAATCGAAGAATACAACGAAGCTTGCAAAAAAACCGTGATGCGTTACACCGACGTGTGGAACGATTTGACCGAAAAAATGGGCTATTGGGTCGATATGGAAGATCCATACATCACCTACAAATCCAAGTATATGGAAACCGTTTGGTGGATTTTGAAACAAATCTACAACAAGGATTTGATGTACAAAGGCTACACCGTTCAGCCTTATTCTCCAAAAGCAGGAACAGGTCTGTCTTCGCACGAAGTGAATCAGCCGGGAAGTTATAGAGATGTTACCGATACAACGGTTGTGGCGCAATTCAAAAGTCTTTCCAAAGATGAGAACGGAGCTAATGAAGTTGAAAGAGCATTTAGGCTTGATAAAAACATAATTGGTTATAGAAACGACTTTTATTTTTTAGCTTGGACAACAACACCTTGGACTTTGCCTTCAAACACCGCTTTAACTGTTGGTCCGAAAATCGATTATGTTTTAGTTAAAACTTTCAATCAATATACCTTTTTACCTTCGAATGTAATTTTGGCCAAAAACTTGGTTGGAAAACAATTTGGAAAAGGATTTTTTGCTTCAATTGATTCTTCGGATTTTGAAAATTTCAAAGAAGGCGACAAGAAAATCCCTTACCAAATCCTAGCCGAATGTAAAGGTTCGAGTTTAGTTGGAATTCGTTACGAACAATTAATGAAATTCACTTTGCCTTATCAAAATCCAGAAAATGCTTTCCGTGTAATTTCAGGAGATTTTGTAACCACCGAAGACGGAACAGGAATTGTACACACAGCGCCAACATTTGGTGCTGATGATGCTAAAGTAGCCAAAGAAGCAATTCCGGAAGTACCGCCAATGTTGGTTTTAGACGAAAATGCAAACCCAGTTCCATTGGTAAATTTGCAAGGAAAATTCATTGATGGTTTAGGAAGTTATTCTGGTAAATACGTTAAAAACGAATATTATACGGATGGTGATGCTCCGGAACGTTCTGCAGATGTGGAAATTGCCATCCAGTTAAAAGAAGAAAATAAAGCTTTCAAAGTAGAGAAATACGTGCACAGTTACCCACATTGTTGGAGAACAGACACGCCAATTTTATATTATCCGTTGGATTCTTGGTTTATCGAAATTACCAAAGTTCGTGATCGAATGTTCGAACTCAACGAAACCATTAACTGGAAACCAAAATCAACCGGAGAAGGTCGTTTCGGGAATTGGTTGAAAAACGCCAACGATTGGAACTTATCACGATCTCGTTTTTGGGGAATTCCGTTACCGATTTGGAGAAACGAAGAAGGAACAGAAGAAATTTTAGTTGGTTCGGTAGAAGAATTATATAACGAAATTGAAAAATCAATCGCGGCTGGTTTCCAAGCAGCAAATCCTTTCAAAGGTTTCGAGATTGGAAATATGGACGAAGCTAACTATGATTTGGTTGACTTGCATAAAAATGTAGTCGATGAAATTACCTTAGTTTCAGCTTCTGGAAAACCAATGAAACGCGAATCCGATTTGATTGACGTTTGGTTTGATTCGGGTTCAATGCCTTATGCACAATGGCATTATCCTTTTGAAAACAAAGACAAAATAGACGAAAACAAAGACTTCCCTGCTGATTTTATTGCCGAAGGTGTCGATCAAACTCGGGGATGGTTTTATACTTTGCACGCGATTGCCACTTTGGTTTTTGATAAAGTAGCGTATAAAAATGTAGTTTCAAACGGTTTGGTTTTGGACAAAAACGGACAGAAAATGTCTAAACGTCTAGGAAATGCAGCCGATCCATTCGAAACATTAAATGAATACGGTCCTGATGCCACGCGTTGGTACATGATTTCGAATGCAAATCCTTGGGATAACTTGAAATTTGACTTGGAAGGAATTGCTGAGGTTAGAAGAAAATTCTTCGGAACGCTATACAACACTTATTCTTTCTTTTCGTTGTATGCTAACATCGATAATTTCACTTATGCCGAAGCTGAGGTTCCGTTAAACGAAAGACCCGAAATCGACCAGTGGATTATTTCCGAATTGAATACTTTGGTAAAAGTAGTTGATGAAGCATACTCCGATTATGAACCAACAAAAGCGGCTCGTGCGATTTCAGAATTTGTGAGTGAAAACTTGAGTAACTGGTATGTTCGTTTGTGTCGTCGCCGTTTTTGGAAAGGCGAATATGCTCAAGATAAAATTGCGGCTTACCAAACTTTATACACCTGTTTGTTGACCATAAGTAAATTGGGTGCGCCAATCGCTCCTTTCTTTATGGACAAGCTTTACAGAGACTTGACATTGGCTACAAAATCAGAAAAATTCGACTCTGTACATTTAGCAGAATTTCCAAAATACGTTGAAAACTTTGTTGATAAATCGTTGGAGAGCAAAATGCAGAAAGCGCAGACGATTTCGTCACTGGTTTTATCACTTCGAAAAAAGGAAATGATTAAGGTGCGTCAACCTTTGCAAAAGGTAATGATTCCAGTACTTGACGAGAGTTTTAGAGCTGAAATTGAGGCAGTTTCTGACCTTATAAAAGCGGAAGTAAACGTGAAAGAAATCGTGCTTTTGGACGATGCTTCAGGGATTTTGGTAAAACAAATTAAACCAAATTTCAAGGCTCTTGGACCACGATTTGGAAAAGATATGGGATTGATAGCCAAAGAGATACAAGGTTTTACGGCTCAGCAAATCAATCAATTAGACAAGGAAGGAAGCCTAAGTATTGTTATTTCAGGAAATAGTATAATTTTATCATTAGAAGATGTGGAGATTTCTTCTCAGGATATTGAGGGCTGGCTGGTTGCCAACTCAAACGGAATAACGGTTGCGCTGGATATTACGATTTCGGACGAATTAAAAGAGGAAGGAATTGCCAGAGAATTGGTAAACAGAATTCAGAACATAAGAAAAGATTCAGGATTTGAGGTTACTGATAAAATTAAAGTACATTTGCAAAAAAATTCAGAATTAGAAAAAGCTGTTATTGCAAATGAAGCATATATTAAATCAGAAACATTAACAGAAACTTTACTATTTGAAGATGCCATAATAGATGGTACAGACATTGAATTTGACGAGATAAAAACAAAAATAACAATTACAAAATAGAACAAAAATGATAGATGAAATTGCAAGATACTCAGACGCTGATTTGGCTGAGTTCAAAGAGCTTATCCTTAAAAAAATAAACAAAGCACAAGCAGATCTAGATTTGATAAAAAGTGCTTATATGAACGATTTAAATAACGGTACCGACGATACTTCGCCTACTTTCAAAGCATTTGAAGAAGGTAGCGAAACAATGTCTAAGGAAGCCAATTCACAGTTGGCAATCCGTCAGGAGAAGTTCATTCGTGACTTGAAAAACGCACTTTTCCGTGTAGAAAACAAAACTTATGGAACGTGCAAAGTAACAGGTAAATTAATCAGCAAAGAAAGATTATTGATTGTTCCTCACGCAACTATGAGTATCGAAGCAAAAAACTTGCAACGATAATTCATTTGTCATAAAGCAATTAACGCTCCGTTTGGGGCGTTTTTTTTAGAAAATAGCATTACTTTTGCGGCATTAAAATTTATAAAATGACATTACGAAAAGCGTATTTGATAGTTTTTATCATCTTACTTGTTGACCAACTTTCTAAAATATACATTAAAACCAATTTCATTTATGGTGAAAGTGGGCAAATTGACGTTACTGGTTGGTTCAAAATCCTATTGATAGAAAACGAAGGAATGGCTTGGGGAACAGTAATTCCAGGACTTTACGGTAAATTGTTTCTAACGATTTTTCGTCTCGTTGCTGTTACAGGAATTGGTTATTGGCTTTGGGATTCTGTCGAAAGAAAACACAGCTCAAACTACTTGATTGTGGCTATTTCCCTAATTCTTGCAGGTGCTTTTGGTAACATCATCGACTCAGTTTTTTATGGAGTAATTTTCGATGATAGCTACGGACATTTGGCTACTTTATTTACTGACAAACCTTATGGAACCTGGTTCCACGGAAAAGTAGTAGATATGTTATATTTCCCATTATTCGAAGGAAACTGGCCAGAATGGATGCCAGTTATTGGTGGACAACATTTTAAATTCTTCAATGCGATTTTCAACATTGCCGATGCTGCTATTTCTACAGGCGTTGGGATTTTATTAGTTTTCAATAAGAAGGCATTTCATCACCATCATTAGGAGCTTTTTCCTGCTATTTGCTGCAATCTTTTTTTCGGTAAAGATCTCAAAAAAGGATTTTCGCTGCTATCAGGGCTAGGGAATTGGGTAACTTCGAAAATCTTGCTGGCGAATTTTCCTGACTTCATACTCAAAATCCTATAAGCAGTTACGACTTTTAGCTTCGAGTTTTGTTCACAGTGTTAGTTGACTATTGGAAGAACGATAGTTAGGTTAATATCTCTTCACATACTCTTGCCAATTATCAGGATACATATTTTTCATTCGTTCTATGTCTGCATCATCAATAGGTTCTTTGTCATAATCCAATCCTTTTGATTTTAAAAAAGCAACTAATTCCATTTTTTTCTTGTATTGTTCAGAATCGAAATCAATTATTGAACTTCTTAATAGATACAAAACAGAAACATCTTCTCTTCCTCCTCCAACAAAAAGAGTTATGGGCTTTTTGTAATCAGCTCCTTTTTCTATGAGATATAAAGCTATATCAATTTGTTCTTGTATTAAAGCCTCTGCTAAAGCGGTTTGAATAATTCCTTTTTT
>JAEMQE010000084.1:0-12150 GCA_022758945.1 Lentimicrobium sp.
GTTGTGGTGAGTTATTATTTTTATTCTTGTTGGGATTGGCGCTTCTTGTTTTTACTACTCTTTTCAACCTTATTGTGTTATTTCACGGGAATCCAAATAGAAAAAAGCACGAAAGAAAGAAATCGAAAATTTTGGTTTTGGTTGAGCATTATTTTCAACCTAGGATTTTTGGCAATATTCAAATACTACAACTTTTTTGCCTTTTCCTTTTCAGAAGCTTTGAATAAAATTGGAATACATTCTAGTCCACTTTTACTGAATGTGATTCTTCCGGTTGGAATTTCTTTCTATACTTTTCACGGCTTGTCTTATGTGATTGACATTTATTACAAAAGGATACACTCCGAGAAAAACGTGATAGATTATGCTCTGTTCGTGAGTTATTTTCCACTTTTGGTAGCTGGTCCCATCGAAAGAGCGACGCATTTATTACCACAAGTAAAACGAATAAGAACTTTCGATTTCGAAAAAGCCAAAGAAGGTGTTTATCAAATAATTTGGGGATTGGTAAAAAAAGTAGTTGTCGCTGATACTTGTGCCACATATGTCAATGCCATTTTTGATAATTACACTTCGATGAATTCCTTGTCGTTGATTTTGGGTGCTGTGTATTTTGCATTCCAAATTTATGGCGACTTTTCAGGATATTCTGATATGGCTTTGGGAATGTCCAAATTGTTTGGATTAGACTTGTTACGAAACTTCAATTATCCTTATTTTTCTAGAGATATTGCCGAGTTTTGGCGTCGTTGGCACATTTCATTATCGTCTTGGTTTCGGGATTATTTGTATATTCCATTAGGAGGAAGTCGAGGGTCAAAAATAAAACAAGTGCGTAACGTTTTCATCATATTCGTCGTGAGCGGTTTTTGGCACGGAGCCAATTGGACTTTCTTGGCTTGGGGATTCATCAATGCGCTATATTTTTTACCTTCATTGCTTTTGGGAACCAACCGAAATAATATGGAAACGGCAGAATTGCATTGGGATTTCAATTCCATAAAAGTGTTTTTTAATATGCTCGCCACTTTTTCGATGACGTGTTTGGCTTGGATATTTTTTAAGGCTAAATCCATAAATATTGCTTTTGATTATATCGAAAGAATCTTTACCAACGGAACTTTCACATCGCAATTCTTGGAAAACGAACGTTACAGTTATGAATTGCTGTTACTAGTTCTAGCTTTTGTTTTGGTCGAATGGAACAGCCGATTCAAAATAGAACCCATTTCAGGAAAATACAGCTGGCTAAAAATGGCTTTATGTCTCTTGGCGATTATCGCTTTGGGAACTTATGCTGATTATAAAGAATTCATCTATTTTCAATTCTAATGAAAAAATTTATAACATTAGTTGCCAAAATTCTCCTCACAATTCTAGTGCTTTTAATAGTATTGGATTGGACTTACACGACCGTTTATTTGCATTCTTCCAATCGTGGAAAAGTGGAAAATGTATTCAATTCCAAAGCTAGAAATTATGATGTCGTAATTTTGGGTTCTTCCAGAGCAAACAATCATTTTGTACCTGAATTATTTGAAAAGAAAGGACTCAAAACCTTCAATTATGGAATGAGCGGTGCGCATTTATTTGAAGCTTCGCTAATGCTAAAATTGATGGCAGAACGCCATTATAAAATCAAAACCGTGATTCTGGAAGCTGATTTAGGACTTTGCAACGAAAAAGAATCCGATGCTATTGCTGCCAAATTCCTGCCGTACATCCACCGTTCCCAAGTAATCAAAGACCATTTTTCGAAGTTGGAAAACTTTAATGCCTTGTATTATATTCCTTTTTACCGTTATATCGATTTTGATGCCTTAATTGGTTTTCGGGAAATGTACCAAACCGCAACGGACAAACCAACGAATATTTTGGACCATTTAGGGTATCATCCTTTGGGTCACAAACCCGGAAATATGAAGAATGACATCCGGGCTTTGAAACCCATTCGCAACAAATATTACGAGGAAATCAAGCAAATTTGCAAGCAAAATCATTACAATCTGATTACCGTAATGACGCCTATGTGTTCTAATGTAAAAGGACTAGATTATTTTGAAAAAGCAAACAAAATTTACCCCGAAATCCACAATCTGGAAAACGTCGTAGAAGGAGATCAATATTTTTCTTCTTGTGGACATATGAATGATGCGGGAGCGAGGAAGTTTACGGAGGTTGTGATAGAACGTTTTTTCGAAACAAAGCAACAAAAATCCCGCTGATACGAATACCAACGGGAATTTTTTAACCAACTATTTTAACCAACTTAATTATTTATTCTAACATCTAAACTTCCTGTTACTTTTGGTTTTGCACCATTAGTTCTATAATAGTTGTAATCTTCATTACTATTGTTTTGGTTATTACCATAATCATGATTGTTGTCATTATTATTGTTTTGGTTATTACCATAATCTTGATAATTGTAGTCATTATTATTTTGGCTGTATTGATATTCTCTACCTCCGTTTACCGTTCCAACAAAATCAACAATTTGACCACGACGGTTATAGACAATTTGTAAACCTCCAACTTGTGTTAAAGCATAACGGTTGTAAGTCATATAAACAGACCCAACTCGTTTAATTCTGTCATTTGCATCATAGTTGATAAACACATTTCCAATACGTCTAACTTTACCGGTATAATCGTGTTCCACTTTTACGCCGAAATTTCTGTTTTGACCATTTGCAGGAGATCCATAAGTCATATTTGGACCATTTCTTCTTCCTGATTTATAATAGATATCGCCATTTGAAGGACGCGTATTGAAATCAAATTGTCCGTCAGGGAATACATAAAACTCAACGCCTCTTTCCGTGAATACAATTGGATCGGCATTTCTAAAATCAACAGGAGGTCTTCTATCATTTTTTTCTGTTGCATTTGCTACACCACCTCCCATAAGGAAGATACTAGCTACTAAAAGGGTAATTTTTTTCATAATCAATATAATTTGGGTTTTGCCTACTCGTGAGCTTTTCGGCTTTCGCTTTTTTAATTATTTGAGTAGTGATATCCAAGTAGTGTGCCAAAGATTTGAATCAGGGTTTCGTTTTTTTAAATCATTTTTCAAATATTAATATTCAAATATTTAA
Organism: Lentimicrobium sp.; assembly: GCA_022758945.1. Taxonomy (GTDB): domain Bacteria; phylum Bacteroidota; class Bacteroidia; order Flavobacteriales; family Flavobacteriaceae; genus Flavobacterium. Next base: position 3,102 of record JAEMQE010000084.1, read on the forward strand.
TTATCAAGTATTTAAATTAAAAAATAATTTTATAAAAATCTAAAATTTGGCTGTTCTTTAACTAAATCCCAACTTTGCATTGTTTCTATTTCTGGGGTTTTGACCAATAAAAAATTACTCTAAAATTAAAAATCCATTTTTAATCAACGGTGCATCAGCGTCATCTGCGTTCTATTTTTTTATCAACAATTCCTAAAATTAGCTTTTTATCCACACTGCAATTATCGGCTATTCTGTAATTTTACAGAATGTATGCTTTAGTCGATTGCAATAATTTTTATGCTTCCTGCGAACGTGTTTTTCAACCGAAATTCAACGGAAAGCCTGTTGCCATATTATCAAATAATGACGGCTGCGTAATTTCCAGAAGCAACGAAGCCAAGGCTGTTGGCGTTCCAATGGGTGCGCCTGCGTTTCAAATCAAGGAATTGATTAAAGAAAAAAATGTCCAGATATTCTCTTCAAATTATGCACTTTATGGTGATTTGAGCAATCGGGTGATGTCAATTTTGGGTCAGTTTACACCTAATTTAGAAATCTACAGCATTGATGAAGCTTTCTTGAATTTTGACGGTTTGAACATTTCGGATTACCACAATTATGGTGTCCAAATGAAAACCCGTGTCCAAAAATGGGTCGGAATTCCCGTTTGCATTGGCTTTGCCGAAACCAAAGCTTTATGCAAAGTTGCCAATAAAATTGCTAAAAAATTCCAAGACAGAACAAAAGGAGTTTATATAATTGACACTGAAGAAAAACGCATCAAAGCCCTGAAATGGACCAAGATTGAAGACGTTTGGGGCATTGGTTATCGAATGACTAAAAAAGTAAAATTGCGAAACATCAACACTGCTTTTGATTTTATTCAACCGCAACACGAGGCTTGGATTAAGAAAGAAATGGGCGTTGTTGGAATGCGGTTGAAATATGAACTCGAAGGAAAATCGGTTTTGGATTTAGAGCCTATTGTCAACCAAAAGAAAAGCATTGCCGTTACCCGAAGTTTTCCCAAACAAATCGCTGATTTTGATTTGTTAAGAGAACGTGTGGCTACTTTTGCTTCGGTTTGTGCGGAGAAATTGCGAAAACAAAAATCCTGTTGTCATACCATAATCGTGATGTTGGTCATTGATAAACATACGATTCATACCTCGAAATATTATTTCAATATGGCGATTACATTGCCTTTTGCCACAAATTCGACCTTGACCATTTCGAACACGGCCATTGATATGTTGAAAAAATTATACCAAGGAAACGAAAACATAAAATTCAAAAAAGCAGGTGTAATAGTAACCGAATTGATTGACGAAAACAAAAAACAATTTCAATTATTCGACGAAGAAAATCCAAAACATTTGGCTTTGATGAAAGTGATGGATAAATTGAATAACAAAATTGGCGATACAAAAGTGAAATTGGCAACACAAGATTTAAGTCGGACTTGGAATATGAACCAGAATCATCTCTCGCCCAGATACACTACTAACTTTAACGATATTCTCGAAATACGATGTCTATAAAAAAAGAACCAAAACTAACCTTCTTCCGTCCTGTTTTGGACAGCGAGATACGAATTCCTTTAATTAAGGAAGGGGTTTCGGCTGGATTTCCCTCGCCAGCCATTGATTTTATGGAAAACAGTATCGATTTGAATACGGCTTTGTGCAAAAATCCTTTGGCTACTTTCTACATCAAAGTCAAAGGAAATTCAATGATTGACGCTGGTATCAACGACAAAGATGTTTTGGTTGTTGACCGAAGTCTCGAACCACAAAACAACAAAATCGCCATTTGTTTTATCGACGGCGAATTTACCGTGAAACGCATCCAACTCGAGCAAGATTGCTTGTATCTAATGCCCGAAAACCCGAAATATCCACACATAAAAGTCACCGAAGAAAACCAGTTAATCATTTGGGGAATTGTGACTTATGTGATAAAGAAGGTGTGATGAAAAGTAAATATATTCTTTGATTTAGTATATTTGAATGATTTGACGCTAAACACCTGAAACTAATAAAAGTATTGTAATCAATAATAATTAGTTTTTTAGTAACGAATTAATTACATTTGCAAAGAATTAATATGAGAAATTTACAATTTACTGATGAGTTTTTAGAATTTATAAACCAATCTGAATCCAATGTTAAGACTAAAATAAATTATTTATTCGAGGTAATAAAAACCCAAGCGGTAATTAATTCTAAAGTCGCCAAGAAGTTAATAAATACCGATTTTTACGAAATACGAATACAGGTTAATAATGAATATCGTGTAATCGTATTTACATTAGACCACGATAATATAACTCAAAGTAAAGAGATACTATTTCTAAACGGGTTTATAAAAAAATCGACTAAAGACTACGACAAACAAATAAAAAAGGCAGCTAAAATATTAGAACAATGGAAAGAATAAAAATAAATATCGAAAAGCTAAAAAAAGAAACTCACAGCGTAAACGACTATCTAGACGAGCAATACGGCAAACAAGGAACACCTGAAAGAGAAGAATTCTCGAAAAACGCCTTGGCTTTTTACTATGGTGAATTAATCAAAGAAAAACGCAAAGAAAAACACCTTACCCAGCAGCAACTCGCCGACCAAATAGGCAAAGAACGCGCCTACATTGCCAAAATCGAACAAGGTAAAACCGATTTGCAAATATCCAATTTTGTGCAAATTATTAATGCGTTGGGATTAACATTGCAAGTGAAGTAAAGTTTAAAACCAATTAATCATTTGGGGAATTGTGACTTATGTGATAAAGAAGGTGTGAAAACCAAAAAAGCCCCTTCTTTCGAAGAGGTTTTTGTACCCGGAGCCGGATCAAATTAAAAAAATTTGACCCGACTCCAATATAAAACCAAAAAAACCGCTTCTTTCGAAGCGGTTTTTGTACCCGGAGCCGGAGTCGAACCGGCACGGTTTCCCACAGGTGTTTGAGACCAGCGCGTCTACCAATTCCGCCATCCGGGCTTAGCAGACAGAAATAACGACAGTTATTTCACGCAATAAAGAGATATTTAGTGGTAGCTAAACGTCTTTTTCCTTTAACACGGTGCAAATGTAAAAAATAATATTAATGTTTCTAATAAAATACTCGAAATTTTCCTTTCAGAGTTCGATTTTATTCCTAAATTTGCACCTCGGTAAAACGAAACACACTAACTAACTACACCCGAGGCAAATACATCGTTTGGATAAAAACAAAATTTCTAGCCGAATTGTATGGAGCGCAGCGGAATAAAAACAACTTACTAAATGTCACACTTAGAACCAGAAGCTAAAATTTTTGCGTGCTCTGAAAGTGTTTATCTCGCAGAGGTAATAGCCAAAGAATACGGAATTCCTTTAGGTAAAGTTACAATGGCAAAATATAGTGATGGAGAATTTCAACCATCTTATGAAGAGTCAATCCGGGGTTTACGTGTATTTATTGTCTGTTCTACTTTTCCAAGTTCTGACAATTTAATGGAATTATTGCTTATGATTGATGCTGCAAAACGCGCATCGGCAAGACATATCACAGCAGTTATCCCTTATTTTGGTTGGGCAAGACAAGACAGAAAAGACAAGCCAAGAGTTCCGATTGGAGCCAAATTAGTAGCTAAATTATTAGAAACTGCTGGCGCAACAAGAATTATGACCATGGATTTGCACGCAGATCAAATTCAGGGATTCTTTGAAAAACCTGTTGATCACCTTTTTGCATCGACAATATTTTTGCCATATGTAAATAGTTTAAATCTTGAAAATTTAACTATTGCATCACCGGATATGGGAGGTTCTAAAAGAGCTTATGCGTATTCAAAGTTTTTAGAATCGGATGTAGTAATTTGCTACAAACAACGAAAAGAAGCCAACATCATTGACACAATGGAACTCATTGGCGAAGTGAAAGGCAGAAATGTAATTTTGGTAGATGATATGATTGATACCGGAGGCACATTGGCGAAAGCCGCAGATTTAATGATAGAAAAAGGAGCTTTGAGCGTGAGAGCGATTTGTACACACGCTATTTTATCTGGAAGCGCCTACGAAAAAATAGAAAATTCGAAATTACTCGAATTGATAGTGACCGATTCGATTCCGTTAAAGAAACAATCGAACAAAATAAGAGTGGTGAGTTGTGCACCTCTTTTTGCCGAAGTAATGCACATGGTACACCACAACAATTCCATTAGCGGGAAGTTTTTGATGTAATTCATTACACAAAAGCCAAAAGCTAATTAACAAAGAGTTTAATAATTAACTATATAAATTTTTACAATGAAATCGATTACAATTAAAGGATCAGAAAGAGAAAGCGTGGGCAAAGTTGCGACTAAAGCCTTACGTAATGCTGGAGCGGTTCCTTGCGTTATATACGGAGGAAATCAACCAGTGCATTTTTCAGCAGACGAAAGAGCATTCAAAACATTGGTTTACACCCCAAACGCACACACCGTTGTGATTGAACTTGGAGACAAATCATTCAATGCTATTTTACAAGACATTCAGGTACATCCTGTGTCTGACAAAATCTTACACATTGACTTCTTTCAGTTATTTGACGACAAAGAAATCACTATGGAAGTTCCTGTAAAAGTAACTGGAGTATCTCCAGGAGTACTTTTAGGAGGTGTTTTACGTTTAAACACTCGTAGATTAAAAGTGAAAGCATTACCAAAAAATCTTCCTGATTTTGTTGAAGCTGAAATTTCTCAACTTGAAATGGGAAACAAATTGTATGTTACAAAACTTGTTTCTGACAAATACAAATTATTGCACCCAGACAACACTGTTGTAGCTCAAGTAAGAATTTCTCGTGCCGCTATGAAAGCAGCTCAAGAAGCAGCAAAAGCAGCAAAAGCTCCTGCAAAAGGAAAGAAAAAATAATATTTTTTCAACAATTCAAGAAAGCATCAGTTGTAAAACTGGTGCTTTTTTTGTTTTATGAAGCACGACCATTTTTGTTTTCAACAACCCTTGCTCCTGCTGTTCGCTTCAATCTTTTTTAAACCTATAAGGTTTTAAAAACCTTATAGGTTTGGCAAAAAAGGATTTTCGCTGCCATCAGGGCTAGAGACAAACACTCGTTTTCAAAAAAACCTCTAAAAGCTTCCAGCCTTCCAAAGGCTAGAAGCTTTAAAAAAATTAAAAAATTAAGTTTACTTTTGCAATATGCTAAAATGGTTAAACGCACTATTCTCAAAAACAAAAACAGAAGACAATACTGATGGTATGAGACCGGAGGTTCACTAACACCAAAAAAACAATATAAAAAAAGTGAGTAATAAATTTTTAATAGTTGGACTGGGCAACATCGGTGCCGAATATGTAAATACCCGACACAATATTGGTTTCAAAATCGTCGATTTCTTCGCTAAAAAAGAAGGAATCAACTTCGAAACCGTAAAACTGGGCGCACTTGCCGAATATAAATTTAAAGGAAGAACCTTTTTGCTGTTGAAGCCCAATACTTTTATGAATTTGAGCGGGAAAGCCGTAAAATATTGGATGGACAAGGAAAACATTCCGCTCGAAAATGTTTTGGTAATTACTGATGATTTAAATCTGTCTTTTGGAAAAATCCGCATCAAACCAAAAGGAAGCGACGGCGGACACAACGGACTAAAAAGCATTCACGCCATTTTAAATACGACCGATTATACCAGGTTCCGTTTTGGTATCAGTGACGAATTCAAAAAAGGAAAGCAAGTAGATTATGTCCTTGGCGATTGGGACGAAGATGAAAAAGCAGCACTTCCGGAGCGATTAGAATTGGCTTCCGAGATTATAAAATCTTTTGGAACTGCAGGACTGGAAAATACAATGACCTCATTTAACGGAAAATAAGAAATTAGGATTCTTTCACTTTTTTATGTTATTTTGGCTCAAATTCAAACAAATAGAAACACACCATTTGCTAGATTTTTCTCAATTTATATATGCAGCTTGGTAAAATCCTTAACTTTGATAAAATTTTTAATAAAATGAAAACAAATACTCCCATTTCTATCAAGATAATCTTTGCTGTATTTTGCATGTTTATCTTTGGCAACACCTATAGCCAAGATAAAAAACAAATGAACAAAACACTATTTGGAAAACCTGTTAAGGCCGGAACCATAAATCCAAATAATGGTCACATTCGATGTGCCTCAACAGAATATGAGCAATATCTCCAGGAAAAAAACCCTAAGAGATTGACAAGTGCTCAGTTTGAAGCTCGGCTTGCTCCATTAATTAATAAATACAAAGCAATGAGAACTACTTCTCAAAGTGGAGGAATAATTACTATCCCAGTCGTTGTTCACGTGATTTATGATGGTGAAGCTATTGGCGTTGCACCAAATATTACTGATGCTCAAGTACAATCGCAGATTATGGTTATGAATCAAGATTATGGAAAAATGTTAGGAACGCCAGGTTATAACACAAATCCCGTTGGTGTAGATACACAAATCCAATTTGAACTTGCCAAACAAGATCCAAACGGAAATCCAACAAACGGAATTGACCGAGTATCCCTTAATCAACCATCTTGGTCTGATATTGATATTGACGCAACCCTAAAACCTGCCACTATTTGGGATCCTACATTATATATGAATATGTGGAGTGTCAAATTCACTGATAATACACTTTTAGGATATGCACAATTTCCTGATGGTTCGTCTTTGGGCGGTCTTTCTACAAATGGCGGTGCTGCGAATACTGATGGGGTAGTTTCTAACTATGATGTTTTTGGCAGCAAGGCTTTTGATGATGGCTCTTTTTTATTGGATGCAACGTACAACAAAGGAAGAACAATGTCCCATGAGGTTGGTCACTGGCTAGGATTATTACATATTTGGGGTGATTCTACTTGCGGTGATGATTATTGTGCAGATACACCTGTTCATCATGATGCTAACTATGGATGTCCTTCCCCAATTCCTTTAAGCTGTGACACTCCTCCTGTAAACGAAATGATTGATAACTATATGGATTATACAGATGATGCTTGTATGGATATTTTTACCCAAAATCAAAAAGACAGAATAACGACTATAATTAACAATGCGGCTAGAAGAAGTTCCTTAAAAACTTCTACTAAAAATGCAGCTATTGATTTGTTTGCTAATGACGCCGAAGTTAAACTCGAAGCGTATTACCCTTCTAGTATTTGTGGAGCAGTCGCTAACCAGACTACTCAAAAAGTAACGATTTATAATAGAGGAACGAGCAATTTAACCTCAGCAACATTAAATTATAATATAAACGGCGGGAGCAATACGGTCTATAATTGGATTGGAAATCTTACAACTAACAAACAGGCTTCGTTTGACATAATCATTAATTCTGCCTCAAATGGAACCATAAATATAAGTATTGTAGGTGCTAATGGAGGAACTGACCAGAGATTGACAAATAATACTGACTCAGGAACTTTCATTATTCCAACAGCTCCTTCAAATTATAACTATACCAGTTATGTGTTTAGATTACAACAAGACTTGTGGGGAAGCGAAACAACTTGGAGCTTAAAAGATGGTTCTGGAACAACTTTATATAGTGGCGGACCATATACAGATAAATCTGCTTTACCATTACCTACATTAATAACTAAAAACTGGACATTAGCTAACAATCAATGCTATACTTTTACCATAAATGATTCTGCCGGTGACGGAATTTGTTGCGGCACGACCACCGGTGATGGTTATTATGACATTAAAACAAACAGCGGTGCAATTGTTGTTACATCCGGTTCGTCTTTTACCACTAGCGAAAGCAAAACATTCACAACTAATACCCTTGGAACTAACAAATTTGAAACATCAAAAGATATTTATCTTTATCCAAATCCAACAAAAGGAACTTTAAATGTTCGCGTTCCAAGTGATTTTGGACTGCCAAATAGTTTAACCATTAGTAACAGCCTAGGTCAAATCATTAGCCGAAAAGAAGTTTCAAAAGAAAGTGATTTAACCCTAAACACTTCATATTTAAGTAATGGAGTTTATTTTATTACCGTTGTGAAAGAGAATCAGAAAAAAACACTGCAATTCATCAAAGAATAGTTTAGCCAGATACAGATTTGAGAGGATTGATTTATTTCAATCCTCTTTTTTTATCTGTTATTATTAGTATAAATTTGCACCAACATAAAACAAATGCTTTGAAGATTTTTCATTCCATAAATGATTTCCATTCCACAAAAAAAACAATCCTCACTTTGGGCACATTTGATGGCGTGCATGCTGGTCACAGAAAAATTCTGGAAAGACTAACACAAAATGTCGAAAACGGCAAATATGAAAGCCTTGTGCTTACTTTTTTTCCGCATCCTCGGATGGTTTTACAGGAACAATCAGGAATTAAATTACTCAACACCATATCCGAAAAAATAGATTTATTAGAAAAAATAGGAATAGAAAATCTAGTCATTCATCCTTTTGACGAAAGTTTTTCAAAATTAACAGCTCAGGAATTTGTAAAAAACGTTCTTGTAGATAAATTCCATATCCAAAAAATAATTATTGGTCACGACCATCGATTTGGAAGAGATCGTTCTGCAAATATTGATGACTTAATCGCCTTTGGCAAACAATATAACTTTGAAGTGGAACAAATTTCGGTTCAGGAAGTTAATGATGTTTCTATAAGTTCGACAAAAATCAGAAATGCCTTAATGGAAGGAAATATGACCTTGGCTAATGAGTATTTGGGCTACGAATACTTTTTGACTGGAACCGTTTTCAGAGGAAAACAATTGGGCAGAACCATTGGATTTCCTACTGCAAACCTTCAAATTGAAGAAAACCACAAACTCATTCCTCGAAACGGTGTTTATGTTGTAAAAAGTTCCATCAACAAAAAAACTGTTTTCGGAATGATGAATATTGGATTTAATCCTACAGTAGCTGGAGAAAATCTATCTGTCGAAGTACATTATTTTGACTTTGATGCTGATTTATATGATCAGGAAATAAGAGTTTCCATAATCAAATACCTTCGTCCGGAACAAAAATTTGGCTCAGTTGACCTACTAAAAGAGCAATTAGAAAAAGACAAAA
>JAEMQE010000084.1:12250-14208 GCA_022758945.1 Lentimicrobium sp.
TTGCTTGATTGGAACAATTTAACTACTTTTGACGCATCAAAAAATCACATCGATGAGCATTACAAGACACGACTGGACGAAAGACGAAATTATCGCCATTTATAACAAACCTTTGATGGAATTGCTTTATGAAGCAGCCACAATTCACAGGGAACATCATGATCCAAATGTAGTTCAAATATCTACTTTAATATCACTAAAAACAGGCGGTTGCTCAGAAGATTGTGGGTATTGCCCGCAAGCAAAAAGATACCATACTAATATTGAAACCAATCCTTTTATGAGTGTTGCCGATGTCAAAGAGCAAGCGACCAAAGCAAAAACTAATGGTTCATCAAGAGTTTGTATGGGTGCTGCTTGGAGAAATGTAAAAGACGGACCTGAATTTGATCAAGTGTTGGAAATGGTTCGTACCATCAACAAAATGGATATGGAAGTATGCTGCACACTTGGAATGATTACTGAAAATCAAGCTCAACGATTGGCAGAAGCCGGTTTATATGCTTACAACCACAATATCGACACATCCGAAGAATATTATAAAGAAGTGATTTCGACTCGCGGTTTCGAAGACCGTTTGGAAACCATTGCCAATGTCCGCAAAACCAATATTACGGTTTGTAGCGGTGGAATCATCGGGATGGGCGAAAGTATTGAAGATCGTGCAGGAATGCTTGTAGCACTTTCAACTTTGGATCCACAACCAGAATCTGTGCCAATAAATGCCTTAGTTCCCGTTGAAGGAACACCACTTGCAGCAGAAAAATCAGTTGAAATCTGGGAAATGATTCGAATGGTGGCTACAACCCGAATAGTTATACCTGAAACTCAAGTTAGATTATCTGCAGGACGAGTAAATTGGAGCCGTGAAGGTCAAGCAATGTGCTTTATGGCTGGAGCTAATTCTATTTTTTCTGGTGATAAATTGCTTACCACTCCAAACAATGACTTGAACGAGGATATGAAAATGTTCGAAATATTAGGCTTGAAAAATCAACAACCTTTTGCTAAAGTGTACCAACGCGAATCTGTTGAAGCCGTTGATTCTAAATTTGCTCCTCTTGGCGAAAAACCAAAATGGTCACGTCCTGGACATACGATTGAAAGAAATCTGGAGGCTACGGTTAAGGGAAAGTAATCCTCACCCCAACCCTCTCCAAAGGAGAGGGAGCCGAAACTGGATTAAATTCTTATAATTGTTCTCATAAAACAGAAAAAAGTTCCTAACCTTTGAAAGGTTAGGAACTTTTTTTTAAATACCATTCGCAAATGGGATTTTTGTTTTTTGGTTAGTCTAATGTTTGTGCTAATAAACAATTTTATTCGTAACCGTTTCTCCATTTTGCAAACTCGTTTTCACAATCAAAGTTTGATGGCTTGATACCAAATTGACTATTGAAAGTTCATTGCTATTCACCTTATCTTTTTGATAGATTTGTCTTCCTAACAAATCGTAAATCGTAACCTTATCAATTGTCTCGGCAAAAGAATTAATTTTTATTTGCTTGTTTTTATTGGAAACCAAAACTTTGTTTACTTGTGAATCGAAATTAGCTGTAGCCAATGTTTTAGCTGTGTTATTATCTTTATAACGCAATACAAAACGATCATTAAAAGTTCCTGCTACTGTGTTGAAAGTATAGTTCCCGGTTTTTAAATCAGTAACGGTATTGGTCAACTTATCTTCAATATATACCGCCTGATTTACAAGTGAACCATCTACTTGATCAATGTTGATGGTGAAAGCACCATTGATTGTAGTACGATATCCTAAAGGCACTTCATCATTTTCATCAAATGGCAAAGCTCGTCCTTGAATCGTTAAATTCTTGTCTTGGTTCACACTGTAAAAATCCACAAATTCATTTCCATCAAAACTCTCTCCGTCAAAACGACTGTCATAGTCATTGGTAGCATCAGTTATGTAACCCACTAAGGTTTGTTTGAAAGCACCTTGA
>JAEMQE010000225.1 GCA_022758945.1 Lentimicrobium sp.
AGTTTGATTTTATTTATTATATACATAAATCTAAAAGTTAATTTAATTAAAACACTAAGGTTATAAATTTAATAATTGATTATTTTTGACAAAAATTTATATGTAAGTTTGACACGTCAAAAAACAAGCCATATTTTTACAAAAATAGCATTAAAACCTTTGAATACAAACTTATTTAATATCGTTTTATTATCAATTTTCCTAACAATAGGATCTTGCAAAATATATTCCCAAGATATAAAGAAAAAAACGACAGCAATACCTGTCAAAAACCAAAAAGAAAGCCAAGTCTCTATTCCTGAAAACACAAATAAATCAACTGCAAAAAAAGAAACCGATACTATTAAAAAAGACAGTATAAAAGTAAAGGTGTTTCTTGATGGTAAAGTAAAATACAAATCCGTGGATTATGCCCGAATTGACCAAAAGAAAAAACTTATTACGCTTTACGATAAAGCCGAACTCTATTATCAGGACATTGAGTTAAAATCGGGAATTATTGTAATGGATTATGAAAAAAATGAAGTGTATGCCGGCCGTATCAAAGATTCTACGGGTGCTTACACTCAATATCCAAATTTCAAACAAGGTGCAAATGTCATAGAACCAGACTCCATTCGCTTTAATTTTAAGACAAAAAAAGCATTAATTTGGAATTCGAGAACAGATCAGGGAGAATTTAAAGTAAAAGCTTCTATTACAAAAAAAGAAAATGATTCCGTATATTTCTTAAAAGGAGCACGATTCACCACTTCAAAAGATATAGACAACCCTGAATATTATTTCCAAACCAGTAAAGTAAAATTTATTCCCGGCAAAAAAGTAGTCACTGGTGTCACCAATATGGTAATTGCTAATGTGCCAACTCCAATAGCATTACCATTTGCTTTTTTTCCCATGAGTAAAGAAACTAGTGTTTCAGGAATATTATTACCCACTTATAATGATTCGAACACCAGAGGATTTTCATTGCAAAATGGTGGTTATTATTTTGCACTGAGTGACCGTTATGACTTAACCGTTTTGGGAGATTATTATACTAACGGAAGTTATGCCATGCGATTTGAATCCAGTTATGCCAAAAGATACAGCTATAGAGGAAATATCAACGTCAGATTCGAAAATTTAATTAACAGCGAAAGAGGTTATCCTGACTATTCAAAGCAAAAAATTTACAACATTCAATGGTCGCATTCGAAAGATTCTAAAGGAAGTCCAAATTCTAGTTTTTCTGCTTCGGTAAATATGGGAAGCAGCAAATATTATAAGCAATCAATCAATCAGGCGAATGTAGGATCCAATTTGAATAATACATTAAGTTCGTCGGTTTCTTATAGTAAAACTTTTAATGGCAAGGTTGGGTCTAGGCTAGCTTTGTCAGCAACACATTCTCAAAACACGCAAACTTCAGAAATCAACATGACATTGCCTGATTTACAATATAGTGTTGATAGAATTTATCCTTTTGTAGGTAAAGACGGAGTTAAAAAAGGTTTTTTTAAAAACATCAACTTACAGTATAATTTAAGTGGTAGAAACAGTTTTGTTACCACTGATTCCTTGTTCTTTAAACCTGAAATGTTTAATAATGCCAAAGTAGGAGTTCAGCAAAGCATTCCTGTAAGTACCAATTTCAAATTATTTAAATATTTCAGTGCCTCGACTGCTATGAATTATGAAGAAGTTTGGTATTTAAAAACCATCCAAAGAGGATATGACACTAATCAAAGTAAAGTTATAGATCAAACGGTTAATGGTTTTGATGCCTTCAGAACCTATAATTTTTCAAGCAGTTTGGGAACTACTATTTATGGAACATTTAATTTTGGCGAAAACAAAAAAATCAAATCAATTAGACATGTAATGCGTCCTTCGGTTTCCTATGGTTACACTCCAAGTTTTGAAAAATATTACGATACTTATGCTACTGATGCAAGCGGAACCATGACAAAAGATTACACCCGATTTGAAGGCGGAATTTTTGGAGCTCCGGGAAATACCAATTCTAATATGCTTGGCTTTGATTTAAGCAATACATTTGAAGCAAAAGTTACAGACAAAGACAGCACAAAGGTCGAAGCGAAAAAAATTATGCTTCTTAACAATTTAAATTTTTCCACTAGCTATGATTTGAATGCTAATGGAAAAACTACATTGGCTTGGGCTCCAGTCAGAGTCAGCGGAGGAACACAACTATTTAACAACAAGATGAATGTCAATTTTGGGACAACCTTAGACCCGTATGCCATTGATAATTCGGGCACCCGAATGAATGTCTATAACATAAACAATGGCGGCAGTTTGTTTAGAATGACAAGTGCCAATATGACTTTGAATTATTCTATTTCCAGCAAGGATATGGAAGCTAAAAAGAAAGATAAAAATAAACAAAGTCAAAGAAACGGTGGTCGCGATGATGATTTATTTGGAAGAAATACTATTGATGCTGCAAGAGGAAAAAGCCAATTTGATGAGGAAGAAGATAGCGGTGAAGATAAAATTACGGAATTTTTTGCTTCAAAATTGCCTTGGGATATGACATTTGCCTATTCTCTTACTTATGGAAACAACAATCGTGAAAGTAAAATTACCGGAAATTCCATAATGGTTTCTGTCAATGCCGATTTGACTCCAAAATGGAAAGCAGGAGTCTCAACAGGTTATGATTTTGTACAAAATGGTGTTACCTACACCCAACTTCGTTTCGAAAGAGATTTGTTGAGCTGGAGAATGGATTTCAATTGGCAACCCTTTGGAACCCAATCAAACTGGAGCTTCTTTATCGGAATAAAATCCGGAGTATTAAGCGATATAAAGTATGACAAACGAAGTGCCAGCAACCGATAAACAGATTCAGATTATATCAAAAATTTAATATATTCTTTTATGAAAAAAATAATTTTTACCGAAAAATCACCAGCTCCAATCGGACCTTATAATCAGGCTGTTCTTAAAGGAGATACTTTGTATACTTCGGGCCAAATCGCTATTAATCCAGCAACTGGTGAATTAGTAACTTCAAGTATTGAAGCAGAGACTAAACAAGTTATGGAAAATATGAAAGCCGTTCTTGAGGCTGCAGGAATGACATTTGAAAATGTCGTAAAATCAACCATATTCATTATGAATATGAATGATTTTGCGAGCATAAATGCAGTTTACGGTTCATATTTCAACGAAAAAACCGCTCCCGCTCGTGAAACGGTTCAAGTGGCTTGCTTGCCAAAAAATTTAAATATCGAAATTTCTATGATTGCTGTTCTATAGCAATTGCATTCAAAAACAATTGTGCCGAAGCCTCATTTGTTGCTAATGGAACGTTGTGAACATCACAAACGCGAACTAACATATTCACATCAGATTCGTGTGCGTGACTGGATAAAGGGTCTTTAAAAAACAATACCATTTTAGTCTTGCCTTCAGCAACTCTGGCTGCAATTTGCGCATCACCACCTTGTGGACCTGAAAGCATCTTTTTTACTTTTAAACCAACACTTTCAGCTTTTGCTCCTGTTGTTCCGGTGGCAATAAGTTTGATATTTTCGCTCATTAAAACAACCTTATTTTTGTTCAAAAACTGAACCATATCGGCTTTCTTCCCATCGTGAGCAATAATTGCTATCTCCATTTTGTTTGGTTAAAATGTTTATAAAAAAACCTGACATTTGAGTGTCAGGTTTGTCTTAGATTATTTGTTTTTAATATGATAAGCAATCAGTCCGTCAATAGGCCTTCTTAAGACGTTACCTAATTTCATCTCATATTTATCAAAGGTTATTTGCAATTCATCCTTTAGGTAGAAAGCAATTGAACCAACGAAATGCACAGGAACTTCTTTACAGTTATCATATTGTCTTATGTAGTTTTTCACAAAAGATTTCATTCCTTTGAAAATGATTTTTTTACAAAATTCATGTTCTTTATTTTGAATGAGGAACTTTGCAAAAGTGGCTAAATAAGCATTTGGATTGGGCTCTTTGTATAATTTATTTTTGACATAATCCGGATCTAAGTTATATTCTTTTTCAAATTCAGCAGCCAATTCCTTTGGCATTTTATTGAAATAATATTTTCGGATTAATTCTTTTCCAAAAACATTACCACTACAATCATCCATTACAATATATCCAAGGGATTGTACTTTTTGATGCAAAACTTTGCCGTCAAAATAGCTACAGTTTGAACCTGTTCCAAGAATACTTACGATAGCCTGTTCCCCTTTAGGAGTTGTTGCAAAAACTGCTGCATAGGTATCTTCTTGAACATCAACAATGGCATTTGTAAAATATTTTTGAAAAGCTTGAGAAAGCATAATTTTCATTCTTTCAGTACCACAACCGGCACCATAAAAGAAAAGGTGGGTGGCTTTGTCTTTGTTTTGTAAAATATCGAAACGATCATTCAATCGCTCAATTATCTCATCTTCGTCAAGAATTTCAGGATTCAATCCTAAAGTTCTGGTAGTGAATAATATTTTTCCATCCTCGTCTATTGCAATCCAATCGGCTTTAGTAGAGCCACTATCAACTAATAATCTCATCTTTAATTTAATTTAGATCTTAGATTTTAGTCACGATAGCTACCGAGATTAAAAGCTAAAAAATGGTTGTTGTTTGGTTTGGTAAAAAAAATCCCGTAAGAATAAGTCTAACGGGATTTCATGTAAATATATGTAATTATTTTAATCCTGAGATGTGTACAGACAAATCAATTAATTTACTTGAATATCCGTATTCATTATCATACCAAGATACCAATTTGAAGAAAGTTGAATTTAAACCAATTCCAGCAGTAGAATCAATTATTGAAGTTCTTTTATCAGAAATAAAATCTTGAGATACAACAGCATCTTCAGTGAATCCCATAATTCCTTTCATAGTAGTTTCAGATGCTAATTTTAATGCAGCCATAATTTCTTCATAAGAAGTTTCTTTGGCCACTTTTACTGTTAAATCAACCACAGAAACGTCTACAGTAGGAACACGGAAAGACATACCAGTTAATTTTCCATTCAAATCAGGAATAACTTTTCCAACCGCTTTTGCTGCTCCAGTTGATTAAGGAATAATATTTACACTAGCTGCACGTCCGCCTCTCCAGTCTTTTCTAGAAGGTCCATCAGCTGTCATTTGAGTTGAAGTTGTAGCGTGAACTGTAGTCATCAAAGCCTCAACGATTCCAAAATTATCGTGAATCACTTTAGCCAAAGGAGCTAAACAGTTTGTTGTACAAGAAGCGTTAGAAACAACAAGATCAGAAGCTTTTGCAGTTTCGTGGTTTACTCCCATTACAAACATAGGTGCATCTGCAGATGGAGCAGAAATAATTACTTTTTTGGCACCACCTTTAATGTGTGCGCTTGCAGTTTCGATAGTTGTGAATATACCTGTACATTCAGCTACTACATCAACATCAACTTCATTCCATTTTAAATCTGCAGGATTTCTTTCAGCAGTAATACGGATGTTTTTTCCGTTTACATACAATTTTCCTTCTTTTACTTCTACTGTTCCGTTAAAACGACCGTGAACTGAATCATATTTTAATAAGTAAGCCAAGTGATCTACGTCTAATAAATCATTGATTGCTACTACTTCTACATTGTCTCTATTGAAAGATTCTCTAAAAACGATTCTTCCAATTCTTCCAAATCCGTTTATTCCTAATTTTACTTTTGACATTTTTTGTTTGCTTTTGGCTTTAAGCTTTTGGCTTTAAGCTGATTATAATTATTATTTAATTTATTTGTTTTTATTTGGCGAAAGCCTGCTTCTAAACAGACATAATTTCAGAAACACGAAGCAATTCTCTATCAATTTCCGTTTTTCCTTTGATTGCTTGTAACAATGGTGTAAGGGCTACTTTATCATTAAGCATTCCTACCATAAAATTTGATTTTCCTTCCAATAAAGATTCAACGGCTTTCACCCCTAATCTACTGGCAAGAACTCTATCATAACAAGAGGGTGCACCACCACGCTGCATATGTCCCAGAACAGAAACACGCACTTCATATTCTGGTAAATTAGCTTCAACATAATCTTTTAATTCGAAAACATTTTTACCAATTTTATCTCCTTCGGCAATAACCACGATGCTGGAAGATTTTCCTGCTGCTTTACTTTTTCGAAGTGATTCCACTAATCTTTCTAACCCCAAATCTTCTTCTGGAATTAAAATTTCTTCAGCTCCAGCTCCAATTCCGGCATTCAATGCGATATGACCCGCATCACGACCCATAACTTCAACGAAGAATAATCTATTGTGTGAACTTGCTGTATCACGAATTTTATCGATACATTCTACAACGGTATTTAAAGCAGTATCGTATCCTAAAGTATGACTCGTTCCGAAAATATCATTATCAATTGTTCCCGGAATTCCCATTACAGGAAATTTGAATTCTTTATTAAAAATTTCTGCTCCAGTAAAACTTCCGTCTCCACCGATAACCACAAAAGCGTCAATTTCAGCTTTAATTAGTTCTTCGTATGCTTTTTTACGACCTTCAATAGTCATAAACTCTTTTGAACGTGCTGATTTTAGGATAGTTCCTCCTTTATTGACAATGTTATGTACACTTCTTGGACCCATTTCTTTGAAGTCACCTTCAATCATTCCCTGATATCCTCTATATATTCCGACGCATTGTATGTTATGAAAAGCACAAGTTCGTACTACTGATCTAATTGCTGCATTCATTCCTGGTGAATCTCCGCCTGAGGTAAGAACTGCAACCTTTTTTATTGTTTTTGGCATTATTTAAGTATTAAAAGTGTAAAATTAGCAAACATCCACCACTTTTGAGGCCGTGTTATTAATAAATTAATAAAGTGGGGTAAATTCAAACGTTTTCGTTAATAAGTTTATTATAAATGAGAAAAGTTGTTATTAATTAACAAATAAACGATTAAAATAATTAAGAAATTGGATTTGCTATTCAGAATATAAATAGTATTAGGTTGAGGGCAATCCTTTTAGTAGGTTAATATTCATCTGGGACTTTGCCTTCCTTATTTATTTCCAGCTCTTTTGAATTTGATTTTGGATGGTCATTGTTTTCAGGAGACAGATTTGAATCCTGGTCAATCACATTAGAATCCGGTGCTTTTTCAATTTTATGGTTTTTAAAAATTTTATTAGCCAATTCTTTGAATGTGTCAAAATCAACTTCATAAGAAATCCCTGCTCCTTGTGTATAGCCTATTCCTTCTCCTATATAACTGATGTCATTTTCTCTATTAAAAAAACGCAAGTTTACGGTTCCATCCTCATTAACTCTGTATAAAACCTCTACATCACCAACGACTGCTGTTTCATTAATACCACCAAAAGGAACTCCAACTTTTCCGTTGATGGTAATTCTTTCATTTATTTTTGATGAAACAGTAGCTACAAATCTTCCGTCGGATTCTTTCCCAGTTGTTTTATCTGCACCAATAATATCAATACCCACTTGGAATTTTTCATCTTCAGAATGAATAAGACCACTCAATAAACTTGTCGCCGTTTCAAATGCATTTGAAGTTAAAGCAGAATTATTCACTCCTTCGGCACTTAAAAAACTACCTGTTGACAATAAATACAAAGCTTGGGTTTGGCGAACATCTTTATCATTTAGTTTGTATTCAATTTCTGATTTTAAGACGTTGCTAACCGTTGGAAACTCAAAATTAAAATCGGGTTCCGGGCTTGTTAAATCTCCTCGAAGTCCAATAATTACATTGACTGGCACTTTTTTATTGAAGGAAGAATTTTCTAATAATAGGGCTGGATTTGCACTGGTTTTGTATATGGCTTCTAAATTTAAACGCGCTTTCATTGGATTTCCTTCCCAGGAAATATAGCCTCCTTTTTTTACCGTAAATTTCTTGTCGATGATGCCGCCATATTTAAAATTGTAGGTTCCTTCATAAGCCTGAAAATCGCCCCACATATTAAATTTACCTAATGTATTTATTTTAAAAAGCAGTGTTCCGTTTCCTCTGCCTTTCATACCATGACCAGAATTTCGATCCAAAATAACTTCTACTTCTGCATTTGGTGTGATGTCAAGATCAAACTCCAATTCAAGTCCTTTGTAATTTCTTGAATTATCAACAATTCCCTTTTTAATATTAAACTTTTCTTTGGCAGTCAAAAAATGAATAAAACTATTTTCGCTTATATTTTCAGAATCATTTATAGGGATTTTTAACGAAGAGCCTTTTTCAGATTTTGCATCGACTTTAATAAACAGTCCATCTGTTGGCCCTTTGATCGTTGCACTACCATCAATAAATGCAATTCCATAATAAGCTGCATCTTCCGAATCTTTGGTGTCAAGCACCAATAATCTTTTTGAATTAATGGCCAAATCCAATTTCCAATCCGAAAAATTATTATGCGAAATACTTCCGTTTAAAGTTCCTTTTGTATCAAATTTCGTATCGGTAAGCACATCGTTTTTAAACAAAAACTTCTCGTCTGTTAAATCAACAATAGTTCTGTTGCTTAATGAATAATCCACATTCAAATACGGAATTGTCATTCCTGCATCATCTACATAAAGTCGTCCGTTGATTTCTGGCTTTTTGAGATTTCCTGCTATACTTGCATTTCCTGATGCAAATCCTCTAATATTTGAGATAACTTCTCCTCCAAGTGGACTTAAGATTCCCAGATTAAATTTGTCCAATTTTAAATTTAAATCCAAAATTGTTTTATTGTCAATTATCTCAAAATTGCCATTGGCTTTGAAAGACTCCGCATTTTCATTTTCGATATTAGCATCTAATGTAAATTTTTTAAAACTTTCATCTCCGGCAATATCAAAATTCAAATACCCCAAATCGGTTTTATTGATATTCAAATGATCAATTTGAATTGAAGCTGTTGGTTGAAATACGGCATTATCTTGCTTATAATTTATTATTGCATTCATATTTCCATTAAAAACAAACTTGGGATTTGCAGGAGTTATTTGGTTCAAATCAACGTCTTTAAGACTTATATGCAAATCCTTGTATGTTGTTCCTTTAATATCACCCATAAAAGTAATTTCCTGATCTTTATGAGTCAAAATTATGTTGTCAAAATTGAAATTTTTGAATGATTTATCAAAAACTATTTGATTATTTGGCGTTTCCTTTTCATTCAAATACCATAAATAATCCTTTAGTTTTATTTCTGATTTATTGATACCCACCACATTATTATTGTCTTTGTTTATGGTATGATATAAGTTCAGATTAAAATAATCTTGACCTTTTGAGCCACCTTTAAACTCAGATCGAAAGAACAAAGTGTCTTTCATAGTCACGTTTATCAAACTAAAATCCCTAATTTTATAATATTTTGTTTTTATGCTATCTAGTTCGATAAAGGCATTATAAAGTGGATTTTTATTATCCACTTTTATCCTGATATTATCGAATGTGTTGTCAGAAGCCGTAATTTTTGGGGAATTAAAATTGAGTTTAAATTCCTGATTGTCAGAGTTGATATTTCCTTTAACAATCGTATTTGTACCAATGGAAATT
Organism: Lentimicrobium sp.; assembly: GCA_022758945.1. GTDB lineage: Bacteria > Bacteroidota > Bacteroidia > Flavobacteriales > Flavobacteriaceae > Flavobacterium. Next base: position 9,522 of record JAEMQE010000225.1, read on the forward strand.
TCTGGGTAGAAGATTTCAATAATTTTATTATAAATAGTAAAATTAAATTTCAAAAACTGTCCTTTATTAACTTTTTCAGGCTTGTAATTAGTATAAAGACTTCCAAGCGAATTCATTACTAAATTTTTCAACTGATTGAACTGAAATTTCCCCACAATTTCCCCTTCAACAATATCAGGAGAATTTACAGTAATTGTTCTCACACGATCTTGGTCAAAAGAAGAATTGATATAAAAATCATCAAAAACATAGGTTGCTTTTACATTTTGATACGTAGTTTTATTAATAAATATATCTCCTTTTAGATTATCAATTGAATTGCCCGATACTTTTACTACAACATCTCCTTTAAACCTGGAAATGGAGTCTTTCATAAATTTCAATTTGTGTAAATCGGCATTTTCAACATTGATGTGAAAATCATATTGGCTTTCTTTTTTGCTCAAATCGACCAATCCATCAAAATTCATATTCAAATTTGGGTCGTTTACCGAAACCTGGCCTTTATAGAGTCCGCTTTTAAAATTTCCGTTTACAATAACATTATTATAGGTGTAATTATTATAATCTATTTGGCTAACATCGCCTTTAATGGAAGTATTCAAATACTTTTCAGAAAAACCTTTGCCGTCTACATCGAGATTCAAACTTACTTTTCCAACGTCTTTTCTGTCTAATAAAGTTCCAATATCAAAATTCTCCAAGACAACATTGCCTACATAAGCAGCTTTATCAGTTAAATTCATGTTTTTAATATATAAATCAGAATTCACTTTCCCCAATTGTGTCGTCATAACAAAACTAGCCTCAACAGAAGTTGTTGTAACTTGGGCATTACCGACTAAATTAATTTTGCCCAGTTTTTTCAAAATAACCGGCAACCTTTTGCCTAAAACATTGGGTAATATTGTAACAAGGTCATCATAACTGCTAGAAAGTTTTTCAAAATTTCCGTTCATATAAAACTCCTGTTCCTTATTTGGAAAAAGATTTTTGAAGTTTAATGTGCCTATTATCAGCGACTTTTTTGAATCGATTAATTTTAAATTCGTAATCTTAAGGTTGTTTAACGGTCCTTTTATTCTTCCATTTACATAAAAATGCTGGTTTTTGCCCAATTCATTATAAAAACAACGAATATCATTAGATGCCAATGCCGCTTTATCCAGTTTAATATCAAACTCAACTTTGTCGGTAAAATGTGAAAAATCTCCTTTATCTATATTATAATTTAAAGCAATTTTTCCTCTTAGCTTGGATTCCTTGGTTACTAAATTTAGATTTTCGAGTTTAATATGCTTTTTGGTATAACTAAATTTCCCACTTAAACTCTTGACAAAAATTCCGCGATGATCCTGAAAAGACATCTTATTAATTATCGTATTTACTTCAGGCCCATAAACTTTTAAATCACTTACAGAGGCATTGAGCTTAGTAAAATCGACATCTTTAGAGCCTACTCTATTTTCATCAATTAAAGTATAATGTCCGTTGGTAATTTTTGCATTTGTAGCTGTTAATAGAAAATGTTTTTTGGAAGGTGGTTTATCGTTCTTGAAAGCGGCAATAAATTTATCTAAATTCGAATATTTTTCATTTTTGTAGGTTTTCATATTAAAATACAATCCATCCAAAGTGATGTCCCCAAAAATCAAATCGCCGTCTAGTAATTTTGAACTGTCTAAAATATTGGTTTTAATTCTGTTGGCATAAATCAAAGTATCTTTATGATGGTCTAAAATCAACACTTTTTTGAGTTTAACACCTCCAAAAACAGATATTGCAGCTTCATCAATGGCAATATGAATCCCAAAGTCTTTATTGATGCTTTCGACGAAATATTTTGCGATTTTTGTTTGTACAAAAGGCAATGTTAGAGAAATGCCAAGCACCAATAATAGTACGATAAGTCCAAGAAGTGTACGAAATACTATTTTTATAATTTTTTTGATACTTAAAATTGTTTTAATTTTTTTCTAAATTTTATTTTACCTAAGGAAAGAAAGCCCCTTTGATAAAAATTCTTTAATTTTGGCTTCGCCGTAAATTTTCATTAAACGGTTTGTCAAATATAATTCAAAATTAGTGCCTTTTTATGCAAAATTCCGAGGTTTTTATTCTTGCTATCGAAAGTTCTTGTGATGACACGGCTGCAGCAGTTTTACATAACGATGAAGTATTGTCAAATGTTGTTGCTAACCAACTGATTCACAATCAATATGGCGGTGTGGTTCCTGAACTTGCATCTCGTGCGCATCAACAAAATATTGTTCCGGTGATTGATGCTGCACTGCGCAAAGCGAATATAACAAAAGAAAAACTCTCAGCAATTGCCTTTACACAAGGACCAGGATTGATGGGTTCACTTCTCGTGGGCAGTTCGTTTGCAAAGTCTTTGGCTCTGGCTTTGCAAATTCCATTGATTGCTGTAAATCATATGCAAGCCCATATTTTAGCTCATTTTATTGACGATGAAGGAAAGGAAAAACCAACCTTTCCGTTTTTGGCATTAACCATTTCTGGCGGCCATACCCAAATCGTGAAAGTGAACGACTTTTTCGATATGGAAATTATTGGAGAAACCACCGATGATGCCGTGGGAGAAGCTTTCGACAAAAGCGCTAAAATACTGGGTCTTCCCTATCCTGGCGGTCCTTTGGTTGATAAATATGCACAACTTGGAAATCCCAAAGCCTTTGCTTTTACGAAACCAAAAGTTCCCGGATTAGACTTTAGTTTTTCTGGTTTGAAAACGGCAATTTTATATTTTATCCAAAAGAAAAAACTGGAAAACCCCAATTTTGTTGACGAAAACCTCAATGATATTTGTGCTTCCATTCAACATACCATTATTGAAATTTTGATGGACAAATTGAAATTGGCCGTAAAGGAAACCGGAATCAAACAAATTGCCATTGGCGGAGGCGTTTCGGCCAATTCCGGAATTCGAAATACTTTGGCAGCAGCCGAACAAAAATACGGATGGAAGACTTTCATTCCCAAATTTGAATACACCACCGATAATGCTGCAATGATTGGAATTGTAGGGTATCAAAAGTTTTTATCCCGAAATTTCGAAACTTCTGCTGTGGTTTCAAAAGCACGAATTCAATTCTAAACTATGCAATTATTTTATAATCCAACTATTGACGAAACCACCGAAAGTTTCTCTTTTGACAAAGAAGAAAGCAAGCATATCATCAAAGTATTGCGTAAAAAAGATACTGATATTTTATTCGTAACTAATGGCGATGGTTTATTATTTGAAACCGAAATTACGCTGGCTTCGGACAATAAATGCACCGTTAAAATTTTGTCGGTCGAAAAGGCGAAACCTTCAAAATTTCAGTTGCATTTGGCTGTTGCTCCTACCAAAATGAACGACCGTTACGAATGGTTTTTAGAAAAAGCAACAGAAATAGGCATTCACGAAATCACACCCATTATCTGTGACCGTTCTGAACGAAAAGTGGTAAATACTGAAAGATTTGATAAAATTATATTGACTGCAATGAAGCAATCCAATGTGTTGTTTCTTCCAAAATTGAATAACGCCATAACATTTAAAGAGTTTCTAAAACGCAAAAATGAAGGTTTGCAATTGATTGCCCATTGTGAAGAAACGGACAAAAAATCATTAAAATCGGTTTTGAAACCAAACGAAAATGTAACTCTACTCATTGGTCCAGAAGGTGATTTCTCGGAAAAAGAAATTGCATTGGCATTGGAAAAAAATTATGTTCCAGTTTCTTTAGGGAATACCAGACTGCGAACCGAAACTGCGGCGATTGTGGCGTGTCACAGTGTTGTTTTTGTGAATGAAGATTAAACTTATGAAAAAAATACATTACATATTATTATTAATTTCTTTTGCGTCGTTTTCCCAAGAAATTGCTTTGGTGAAATATAGCGGAGGCGGCGATTGGTATGCAAATCCTACCTCGTTACCTAATTTAATAAAATATTGCAATACTAACATTAATACCAAGATAAAATCCAAACCTGGATTAGTAGAACCCAGCAGTCCTGATTTATTTTCTTATCCTTTTGTACATATGACCGGACACGGAAACGTAGTTTTCAGTGATGCCGATGTCAGTAATTTGAGGAATTATTTGACATCTGGAGGTTTTCTACATATTGACGATAATTATGGAATGGATCAATACATTAGAAAAGAAATCAAGAAAATCTTTCCCAATACTGATTTAGTCGAAATTCCGGCAAATCATCAAATCTTTCAAAAACCATATCTTTTTTCAAGTGGATTACCAAAAATACACGAACACGATGGAAAACGCCCACAAGCTTTTGGAATTTTCGTAGAAAACAGATTAGTATTACTTTATACTTACGAATGTGATTTAGGTGATGGTTGGGAAGATCCTGAAGTACACAACGACCCAGTTGATGTTCGTGAAAAAGCACTGAAAATGGGTGCTAACATTATGAATTACATTTTTAATAATTGATTCTTTTTCCTATCTAATTCCTATCTAATTTATAAAAAGAAATGACTCAACCATGACAATGAACATCATTATCATATCATCATATCGTCATCATCGTCACCGTCATCATCATCATCATCATACTTTGAGCCCCTGGGAGGGCTGGAAAATCTTCTTGTTGTATCTGAAACTCAGACGTTGGCTCCTGCTTACTCACCATGTTGACTAAGAGATGG
>JAEMQE010000280.1 GCA_022758945.1 Lentimicrobium sp.
TATAGCCAAATGGGTAAATCCAGCCAAAGTATTGACAAAAGATAAGCCGGAATACAAGCTATTGCAAACAATTTAAAAGCTGTTTCATAAAAAGAATGTTCTGATTTTCGAAGGTTTAAAAAGCCGAAAATCAATCCCATACAAGCAAAGAAAAACCAACCATTGTACTGAAAATGCAAATAATAATATATCGAAGACAAATACAAATCCTGGACGAAATCTTTGGCTGCCATCATATAAGCCAAATAAAAGGTACCCAAAGAAGAAATAATATTGAAAAACAGCCCTGCTTTAAACCATTTTTTTGACAACAAATCGTCGTCCAATTGTTTTAAATCCTTGATAAATCTAAAGGCAAACGCATAAGAAACTAATATTGAAGCTGTGGAAAAAAATATGGAATACAATCCGTAGCCTTCAATAATAAAGAAAACAAGCATTCCGTAGGAACAAATTAAATTGGCTATAATTAATTTTTTGTATTTATTTCCTTGAAAGTCAGCTATTTTTGTTTGAAGATAATAGACCATCAAAACCATTAAAGTATGGCTAATCCAACCGGCAAAAGCAAAATGAGAATGAGAATGCTGAAGATGTTTTTGATCAAAATATGGAAATTCAAAACCTATTTTATAGCGCATCAAAACGCCAAGTGAAGCAACAATACAAAGATTTAATAAAGAGAATTTTAGCCAAAATTTGATATTTAATTGCATCTAATAATATATTTTGTGATTGATGATTTCTACTTTGTTTGTTTCTTTCATTTTAGTAAAAACCCGAATTACTGTTTCCACTCTAAGTCCCGTGTGATTGGCAACTTCTTGTCGTGTATATGGGATTAAGATTTTCTCGGAACTGTGACCGGATTTTTTTTTGTAAGAATTTAAAAAAGCGATGATTCTAAATTCAGGTTTTTGATTGATGATTTCTTTGGATGTTCTGGCTTTTGCATGAATTTTTTGAGCCAATAAAATCAAAAAATATTTCTGGATGGACGGATATTCATCCAAAATTTTGAAAAATTTATCCTTCGACAATTTTATAATGGTGCTGTCCTGAATCGTTATAGCTTTTGCCGGATAGGTTTCATTGATGAATAATGGTGGCTCGCCAAAACCGTCTCCGGCTGAAAAAATCCCTTGAGTAAACTCCTTGCCTTCATCATTCGAATTGAACATTCTAACACTTCCATCAAGGATTTGATAGTAAAAATTTGCTATTTCATCTTCATCAAAAACAATTTCATTTTTCTTGTATTTTTTGGCAACAGCTCCCCAAGTATAAAGTAAATCTAAATCTATTTGCATAATTGATGTTGAGTAATTTATGTATTTTTTTGCAATTTACTTGGCAAATACAACTTAGGCCACAAATTTAATTTTTATAAAGTTATATAAAATATGACCAAAATCATAAAAACAATTTTAATTGAAAGGTTACATTTGTATTGTGAAAAAGATATTATTCCTATTAGCGTTATTTATGTTACTAAAACCGGTGTTTCCGGTTATAGACTACATCGTTAATTATGAATATATTTCTAAAGTTCTTTGTGTTAATAAAGACAAGCCAAAAATGCACTGCAACGGTAAATGTCACTTGATGAAAGAACTTGCTAAAGCATCTGAGAACGAAAAACCCATTTCTTCAGACAAAAAAAATGCAGCACAAGAATCGGAAGTGTTGTTTTTTGAGGAAATCAAATCATTCAAAATCACTTCTATTTATCTTGACGATAAACAAAAAATAAACAGCAACTATTCTAACTTTTATTCCTTTTTGAATAGTACTTCGCTTTTTCATCCGCCCACTTTCATTTCCTAATTTTTCAAGTTTTTTACAATGGCATTATTCAATAGCGATACTATTGATGTGTCTTTTTATTATCGAATTTTAAAAAATTAAACAATGAAATTTTTAAGAATGTTACCATTGGTTTTAGTGACCATTATATCCTCGTGCTCTTCAAACAATGATCCAGCTCCTGTGGATGAACTAGACGGACTAACTAAGTTTAAAGAGATAACGAATTCCACTCATACCATAGAATTATACAAACACATGAGTGGTTTAGAGCAAGGTTATAATGAAATTGCACTAAAAATAAAAGACAACGCCACCAATCAATATGTGAAAAATGCTACCGTTTCTTGGATGCCATTGATGCACATGACGATGATGACGCACTCTTGTCCAAAATCGCCAGTAACCAAAGTTTCTACTGACGGATTAGTTTATGAAGGATATATTGTTTTTACAATGGCACAAAACCCTACGGAATATTGGGATTTAAAAATTGATTACACCATTAATGGGGTGGCTTATTCTATGACTTCGGTTGTTGATGTTCCAGCTTCGGCAAAACAAAGAGTGACTACTTTTACAGGTACTGACGGTGTGAAATATGTTGCCGCTTATGCCGATCCACATCATCCAAAAGTAGGAATAAATGATATGGTAGCGGGTGTTTGGAAAATGCAAGATATGATGACTTTTCCGGTTGTTGATAATTTTAAATTGAAAATTGATCCAAGAATGCCAAGCATGGGAAATCACGGTTCGCCTAATAATGTGGACTTAACCCAAATAAAATCGGGGGATTTGTATAGTGGAAAACTATCGTTGACTATGACGGGTTTGTGGAGAATCAATCTTCAATTAGTTAATGCCTCTGGAACTGTTTTGAAAGGAGAACCCATTGTTGAGGGAGATCCTTTGAGTGTAAGCAGTATTTACTTTGAAATAGAGTTTTAATAAATAATAATGAGGCTGTCTAAAAATCATAACTAAGAATCAATTTTGTCATTCCGACGCAGGAGGAATCTCAATAAGCGTGAGCAATAAATGTGATTTCTCCTTACGTCGAAATGACAATTTTTTTAAACGGCTTCATAATTTTACAATTTTTTATATGAAAAACTTTATACTTTTTATAGGGTTGTGCTTTTTCGTTCCAAAAATGAGTATAGCACAAGAAAAACCCGTTGATACGATAGCACCAAAGGATTTAAAAGAAGTTATTGTTATTGGCAAAAAAGCACAATTGTATCAAAAACAAGCCAAACCATTGGCTACTATCGATGAATATTTACAGCAGTCTAGTAAAATTGATATGATAAGACGAGGTAGTTACGCTTGGGAACCGATGATAAACAATATGACCACCGAAAGAACTTTGGTAACTATTGACGGAATGCGCGTTTTTGGAGCATGCACCGACAAAATGGATCCAATTACTTCTTATGTCGAGGTTTCCAATTTGTCCGAAGCGACAATAAAATCGGGGCAACAAGGAGCTTGTCATGGTGCAACCATTGGTGGTTCTGTCGATTTGCAAAGAAACCGAAGTGGGTTTTCCGATTTGGGTTGGGACGCTTCTTTGAATACTGGTTTTGAAACCAATAGTCAGCAAAAAATTATTGGTTCAGCCATAAATTATGCCAAAAAATCGTTTTATGTAGATACCGATTTTATGTTTCGAGACGCTGAAAATTATACCGATGGAAAGGGTCAGGAAGTTTTGTTTTCACAGTTTCAAAAATTTAATATTTCGGCAACTTCGGGATTTGCATTTGATAAAAATAAATTGCTCGAAGGTTCAATAATTTATGATAAGGCGACCAATGTAGGTTATCCTGCTTTGCCAATGGATGTTTCTTTGGCCGAAGCATTAATCACTTCCCTAAAATATGAATATGTTCCGGAATCATCCAAGATTGACAAATGGGAAACGAAAATTTACTATAATACGGTCACTCATAAAATGGATGACACCAAGCGACCTTCGGTTCCTATTCACATGGATATGCCGGGTTGGACGGATACTTTTGGATTTTATTCCAAAGCAAATGGAGTGCTCAGAAAGCATCATTTTCTAGCCGATTTGAATTCGTTTTACAATCGTTCGGTAGCCGAAATGACAATGTATCCAGCAGATTCCAACGAAAAACTGATGTTCATGTACACTTGGCCTGATGTTAAAACGTTTTACACCGCCTTATTTTTAGAAGACAATATTGCATTGAATTTGCATTCGAGTTTGAAATTTTCGACAAGTTTAGCCAATCATTTTAATCAGGTTGCAAGCCAATTAGGATTAGAAAGTTTACAAATTTTTTATCCCAATATGAAAGACAGCAAAAACAGAATTTTGCCAAGCATTTCTTCTAATTATTCGTATGATGAAAATGGTTTTTCTTATGGGTTTGGTCTGGCTTTTGGCGAACGTGCTCCATCAGTTTCTGAAGGTTACGGATTTTATTTATTCAATAGTTTTGACCGTTACGACTACATTGGAAACCCGGAATTAAAGAATGAAAATTCAGTAGAAGGAAGTGTTTCTGTAGGCTATAAAACGCAAAAATGGAGTGCAAAAATGACTTCTTCCTATTTTCATATTTCCAATTATATTGTGGGAAAACCCGATGATTCTTTAATTCCAATGACCATTGGTGCCAGCGGTGTGAAAATCTACACCTCATTAGATTATGCAACCATTTTCAATGCCGATTTGAATTTAGAATACCAGTTATCGACGAATTTTAAATGGAAAGGACAATTGGTTTACAGCTACGGAAAAGATTTCGAAGAAAGGAATTTGCCGTTTATTAGTCCGTTGCGTTATTTTTCTTCTTTAGATTATAGAAAAGGAAATTTTTCAACAGAAATTGCGGTTCAGGGAAATGCAACTCAAACTCAATACAGCCCTTTTTATGGAGAAGATAGAACGCCTGATTATGCTATTTTGAATTTAAATGCAGGATATTCTTTTGCTTTCGAAAAAGTGAAATGTAATTTGAAAACGGGAATCGAGAATATTTTTGACACCTATTATTCTACTTTTTCAGACTGGAATAATATTCCCAGAAAAGGGAGGAATTTCTTTTTGAATGTTGCCTTTGGTTTTTGATAGGATTAGAAAACCTCTCCAATTTTTAGGTAAACGCTGGCGTAATCTTTACTGATTCCAAAATCGAAAGCAACATTTACTTTGGTGTATTTATTGAATTTTAATCGGACTCCAGTTCCGATTGCGGGCTGCCAATATTTAAAATGTTGCGTGTCATATTCAGATGCCGAAGTGGTGTTTGCAAAAACTACACCGCCCAAAAATCCGTTTCGCGTGATGTTGAAACGGTATTCGGTTTCAAAGAAAAGCATTGCATTACTGCGGTATCTGTTTTTTTGGAGTCCTCTCGAAGAACTACTGGTGCCCGGTTCAGATCGGGTTGATGGTAAATCGAAATAGGGAGCTTCACCCGAAAGGATTGTCCAATAATAAGAGCGCAGTGCGAGAACACTTCGTGCATAAGGAATAGAAAAATATTTTCTGGCATCAATAAATAGCGACTGCCATTTGGTATCACTACCCAAACTTTTGTCGTTGTACAAATAGGTTGCATTGGCATACATTCCGTCCTGTGGATTATTGATGTTTTTTCGATTGTCGAAAACGATGGGAACAGAAACGCCAGAGGAGATGGTTTTATTGGTAGTTGTTTCAGGAATTTCGGCTTCTATCTTCGTTTCTTTTATTTCAAGATCGTGATGTTCGTCGTATTGATACCCCAATCCGATAGCCAAATTAGGGAGAATTCCTTTCAAGACATTTTGATGAAATCGCAAGGTTTTACCATCAACCAATGTTTTGTTACTTTCTGGAGTACCTCCGCCCAAACCCCAAGTATCCTGCGGAAAATTTAAAGCAAAATATTCGCCAACAAAATTCCAACTATTTTCTTTGAGCCAAATAGTAGGGTAAATTTCGATGCCATATTGATTATTAAACGAAACGTAAGGGATTAAATAAACGGTAGAATTATTGGTGTTGGATTTGTCACCCAATAAAAAAGTAGCATTAAAAGAAGATACGAGTATTCTTTCACCAGCATTTCTGGCATCAACCGGGAAAAATGAAAAACTGACTTTCTTGTTTTCAATTTTTTCCTGACTTTTTTTGATTTTAAATAATTGAATCAAATAGTCGATACCATCTTTTTGAACAATAGTATCGTTATTTTTATTAATGAAATAACGCTCATCATTTTGAGCATTTACTTCAATAGCTAAAAAAAGAAGTAGTATTAATGAAAGAAATTTTCTTGTCATACACTAAAATTTGTGTAAAATTATAATGTGACAAATTTATAAATTCAAGCTGAATATAAATTGGTATTGCTGCTTTAAAAAATTATTTTTTTGGATTAATTTTTACAAAACCGCCACGATTTTCATCCCTTTCAATAGATTGTTGCACAATTAGGGTTCCTATGGTGATCAAATTTTGCAGTTCACACAAATCAGCATTAATTTGATAAGTATTTATCTTTTCCTCGATTTCATTTTTCCAAAGCGTAAGTATTTCTTTAGCTTTAAGCAAATCAGCATCATTGCGCACAATTCCAGCGTTTTGACGCATCAAAAGTTGTAATTCGGCCTTTCTTTTGGCAACATAATCGGGATTAATTGCTGGTTTTGGAACTAGTTTCCAATCCGTAACCTTTCCTTCGAATTGACTTTTTCCGAAAGTGGTTTTAGCCAAATAATTAAAAATTTTATCCGAATAAACTAAGGCTTCCAATAAAGAATTTGACGCCAATCTATTCGCACCGTGCAACCCTGTTCTGGAACATTCGCCACAGGCAAATAAATTTTTAACCGAAGTTTTCCCGGTTTTATCCACCACAATTCCGCCGCAAAGATAATGTTGAGCCGGAACTACGGGAATCCAGTCTTTTGCCAAGTCTATTCCAAGACTTTTGCAACGCTCATAAATCATTGGAAAATGTTTGATGAAAGCATCCATGTCTAAATGGGTACAATCGAGATAAACGCAGTCATCACCTGACTTTTTAAGTTCTAAATCAATGCATTGAGATACAATATCACGTGAAGCTAAATCGCCTCTCGAATCATAATCCGGCATAAATCGATGCCCATTTTTGGTGCGCAAATGCGCCCCAAATCCGCGAACAGCTTCTGAAATTAAAAAGGAAGTTCCTGTGGAAGCATCGTACAAAGCGGTAGGGTGAAATTGAATAAATTCCATTTCTTTGATAACGGCATTGGCTCGGAATGCCATTGCAATTCCATCGCCAGTTGCAATCACAGGATTGGTGGTATGACCATAAAGATGACCAATTCCGCCAGTGGCAAGTAAAGTAAAATCGGATTTAAATGTCAGGATTTCATTTGTCTTTTCGTCCAAAACATAAGCTCCCAAACATCGATTATTTTCTGTGATTAAATCAATAGCTAAATGATAATCTAAAACACTGATATTTTCTTTTTTATGAACTTGAGATAAAATAGCACGCTGAATTTCCTGACCTGTTTGGTCTTTATGATGAACAACCCTGTTTTCGGAATGACCTCCTTCTTTGCCTAAATCTAAAGTTCCTTCGACGTTTTTGTCAAATTTTGCGCCCCATTCAATTAATTCTTTTAATCGTTTTGGGCCTTCAGTAATAACCATTTCCACAACCGATTCATCACACAATCCGTCACCACAAATTAGAGTGTCTTCAATGTGTTTTTGATAAGAATCTTCTTCTTTGTCGGTGACAATGGCAATGCCACCTTGAGCATATTTGGTATTGGAATCATCCTCATTAGCTTTAGTAACAATACACACTTTTTTGTCAGGAAATTGTTCTGCAATTTTTACTGCAAAAGTCAATCCTGCAACTCCGGAACCTATAATTAAGTAATTTGTTTGGATCATTATTTTGATAATTCAAGCATTCGTTCAATAGGAATCAATGCTTTTTTCATAATATCTGCTGGGACAGTAATTTCTGGGCTTTCATTAAGCAAGCAGTCGTATACTTTCTGCAAAGTGTTCATTTTCATATAAGGACATTCACTGCAGGCACAAGTATTGTCTTCTTCTGCAGGTGCTGGAATTAAAATTTTTTCGGGAACTTCTTGTCTCATTTTGTGGAGAATTCCAGCTTCGGTAGCGACAATAAATTTTTTGCTTGGATCTTTTTTTACAAACTCAATCATTCCTGCAGTTGAACCAATGTAAGCCGCCGTTTTTAGAATATGCGTTTCAGATTCGGGATGCGCAATAATTTTAGCATCAGGATTTTCTTTGTAAAGAGCAATCAATTTATCCAATGAAAATGCTTCATGAACGACACAAGAACCATCCCAAAGCAACATATCTCGTCCTGTTTTATGGATGATGTATTTTCCTAAATTTTTATCCGGAGCAAAAATAATTGGGGTTTCTAGTGGAATTGATTCCACAATTTTCACAGCATTGGATGAAGTACAAACAATATCGGTCAAGGCTTTCACTTCGGCAGAACAATTCACATAAGTGATTACGACGTGACCGGGATGTGCATCAATAAATTTCTTGAATGAATCTGCAGGACAGGATTCAGCAAGCGAACAACCTGCATTTAAATCCGGAAGAATTACTTTTTTTGTTGGGTTCAATATTTTTGCTGTTTCGGCCATAAAATGAACTCCCGCAAAAAGGATAATATCAGCATCAACTTTCATTGCTTCCTGCGACAATCCTAAACTATCGCCCACATAATCTGCTACATCCTGAATATCGGCTTCCTGATAATAATGCGCTAAAATAACCGCATTTTTCTCTTTTTTTAATTCCAATATTCGTTCTTTAAGACTTTTCATTCCTCAATTAATTTTAATTTTTTAATTTTTAAAAATTATTTTTACAAAGATACACTTAATTTAAAAAACAATAAACTCAAATAATAGTGCGTTTTTTGTACGCTTATAAGATTAAACGCATTATTGTCCTAAAGTATTATTAAACTCCCCGAAGATATGACAATTATCAGGTTTTATATAGATGGCTTTCCCGATATTTGCGGTTAATACTTTTAACAAATTATTTTTAGTTTATGACAACAAATAAACAGTTACATACTTTTCACATTCCGGTGATGGGATTGGCTTTCACAATTGATAGTCCTATTCGAGTGGCAAAGTACGGAATTTCATCAGTGATTTCTATCGCCGATGATGAACTTATTGAAAAAATGAGAGCTTTTTATAGCGAAAAGTTTGATGTTCCTTATCAAGAAATTACCCAAAAAATACACGATTATCGTGCAGAACGAATTACTTCATATTTGAACTTGGTCGATAAAATTGTAAAAGAAAAATTCGAAAGTTTCAAAACTGAATTGGCCGAAAGCAAACAAGCTTTGGAAAATTTTATTGCCATGTTGCCTAACAAATCCGAAATTAAAAAAGGATTAGAACATTTGATGGAAGACGGAATTGCTTTTAAGGAAAATATCAAACATTATCTTGAAGCCAATCTTTCTCCAGGCGATATCGACGTGAATATAATGACAAAACTAGACAAAGATAATTTCGATAAAAAAGAACAATTACCAGTGGAGTTTAATGATGCACACACGGCTCTTCGTGGGTTTGCCAATAGTAATTTAACGTCTTCGGTGGTGCTTTCTGCAGGAATGAATCCAAGGTTATTTGCTTATTTCGAAAATTTTTCTTCTTTCTTTCCAGATTTAAATAACAATTTGAAAAAGAAAATTATCTTGAAAGTAAGCGATTTCCGTTCAGCAATGATACAAGGAAATTTCTTGGCTAAAAAAGGACTTTGGGTTTCTGAATACAGAATTGAATCTGGACTGAATTGTGGAGGACACGCTTTTGCTACCGATGGTTTTTTATTAGGTCCAATTTTAGAGGAATTCAAACATAAAAAAGACCAATTAATCCAATCGGCGCACGATTTAATGGTAAAAGCTTTGGGACAAAAAGAAATGCATATTCCTTCAACACCATTGGATTTAAAAATTACGGTTCAAGGTGGCGTAGGAACTGCCGAGGAACACGATTTCATGCTCAATTATTACAATGTGGATTCTGTGGGTTGGGGAACGCCATTTTTATTGGTTCCTGAAGCAACTTCAGTGGATAAGGATACACGAGAATTATTAATCAATGCCAAAGAAAAAGATTTGTATTTGAGTCATATTTCGCCTTTGGGAGTGCCATTCAACACCTTGAGAGGAACAACAAATGAAATGTTCAAACAAAAACGTATTGATGATAATAAAGCGGGAAGCTCTTGTCCGAAAAAGTTTTTGGCATTGAGCAAAGAATTTGGTGCTGACGGGATTTGTACCGCTTCAAAGAAATTTCAAGATGTGAAATTAGATGAATTGGAGGAAATAAAAGAAACTTTATCAGTAGAAACTTTCAAGAAAATGAAATTTGATATTACCGAAAAAGCCTGTCTTTGTGTAGGTCTTGCTAATGCTTCTTATTTAGAAAACGACATAAAAATAATGGGACAATCACAAGGCGTGATTATTTGTCCGGGTCCAAATATGGCTTATTTTGACAAGGAAGTTTCGCTTTCTGAAATGGTGCAGCACATTTATGGTAATGCAATAGTGATGACGGATGCTAATCGCCCAAATTTATTTGTGAAGGAATTGAAAATGTATATTGATTATTTGAAAAATGAAATCAGTGCTGTTTCAAATGAAGTTGCAGCTTCTCAAGTAAAGAAATTGAAAGCTTTTAAAAGCAATTTATTGGAAGGAATTGATTTTTATCAAGACTTTTTTGCTAACACCAATTATTTCGAAAATAGTATTGCAGCAATTCAAATTCAACTTGAATATTATACAAAGGAATTGATTGGAGTGGAAGTGCCAGAATTAGTGGTGGCTTAAGAATACTTATTTATAGTAAAAAAGCTCGCTTATGATTAGGCGAGCTTTTTTGTATTAGATTTTCTCTTCTTTGATTACTTCAAAAAAGAATCTCCAGATTTAATGTCCAAAGCCAGTTCTTCTAAATTTGTGTTTTCAAGCATAAAAACCAGATCTTCTCGAATTCCTTTGAACTTGCTGAATAGTGGACAAGGATGTTCTTCTGAGCAATGATTTATTCCCAAACCACAACTCGTAAAAATTGAATTTCCATCAATAGCCGTAACAATTTGAGCGAGGTTTATATGGGGTAAAGTGTCTTTTGGAATTTCAAAACCACCGCCAATCCCTTGAATGGAATGAACAATGTTGTTTTTAGCCAAAATTTGAAGAATCTTGGCGGTAAAAGATTTGGGTGAATTAATCTTTTCTGCAATGTCTTTTATAGTAACTCTTTTGTTTTGATAGGATTGTGTAGCTATAAAGATGCAAGCTCGAATTCCGTATTCACAGGTTTTTGAAAACATTTTTTATGTATTATAAATTAGTTTTACGCTCTTAAAATAATTTTTATTGTTGGTGTGGATAATTTTTCGCAATCAATTCTATTGTTAGAACGATCTAATCTTGAAAGTGTTTCCACATTGTTTTTGAAATATTGAATGTAATAATTGCCCACATAATTTTTACTTTCCAAGAAGCTAACCATTTCCCGTAAGTCTTCTTCCATCAACAAATCAGAATGATATGTCGTCCGAACTTCAAAAGAAATTTTAGCTTTTAAAATAAAATCTAATGTTTTTTCGAATGAATCGTATAAATCAGATTGTGTGATAGATTGAAATTTTGATTTTGGCCCCTTATAATCTAAGGCAATATAATCAATTTCGTTTAGATTTAGCAATTTTTGTATCACATTTGGTGAACTTCCGTTGGTATCGATTTTTACCAAAAAACCCATTTTTTTGACTTCGGTAATTAGCGGAATTATATTTTTATGTAGCACACATTCGCCACCACTAAAAACAACAGCGTCCAATAAGTTTTTTCGAGAATGAAGAAACGAAAGTATTTCTTCAAAAGAAAGGCTTCCTTTTCCTAGGACAATTTCGGGGTTGTAGCAGTATAAACAACGCATATTGCAGCCTGCAAACCAAAGAATACAGGCTGATTTATGCGGATAATCCAATAAAGTAAAAGGCGTTAAGCTGTAAATGGGCTTACTAACATTTTCCTTCGGTGAAATGAGTTCGTTGTTTGTGTTCACCTTTTTTGCCAATATTAAAACTTTCTACGGGTCTGTGATAGCCCATTACACGTGTGTAAACAAGACATTTGGTTCTCAAATGCTGGTTTTCTTCCAAAATTGGATTTGTTTTAGTTTCAGTTTTCATATTTCTTTTTTTAGTTTAAAATTGTTTAAAGTTTCAGGTTTAAAGTTTCAGGTTTTAGACAGTTGCTCAACTTGAAACTTTAAACCTGAAACTTTGAACTTTTTTCTTTTTCTTCTATTAATGCATCATCACATTTTGGGCAATATTCGTGTTCACCATTCAAATAGCCGTGAACTGGGCAAACACTAAACACGGGAGTTACCGTGATATAAGGCAATCTAAAGCTAGACAATACTTTTTTGACAAACTGTTTGCAAGCTTCCGGAGAACTCATTTTTTCGCTCATATACAAGTGCAAAACGGTTCCTCCAGTGTATTTACATTGCAATTCATCTTGCAAAAGCAAAGCTTCAAAAGGATCTTCGGTGTGGTCAACCGGAATTTGCGAACTGTTGGTGTAATAAATATTATCCTCTTGTCCGGCTTGTATGATATTTGGAAAGCGTTTTTTGTCTTCTTTGGCAAAACGATAGGTAGTTCCTTCGGCTGGTGTGGCTTCAAGATTGTATAAATTTCCGGTTTCTTCCTGAAATTCTTTCATTCGACCCCGAATATGTTCCAAAATTTCGGAGGCAAAATCAATTCCTGTTGAAGAAGTTACAGTGTCTTTTCTTCCTGTAAAATTGACAATCATTTCGTTGATTCCATTCACGCCAATAGTCGAAAAGTGGTTTCTGAAATGTTGCAAATAGCGTTTGGTATAAGGATATAAACCTCGGTCGTACATTTCCTGGATGAACACGCGTTTTTTCTCTAAAGTCGATTTAGAAATGTATAATAATTTATCCAATTGTTTGAATAATTCTTCTTTATTTCCTCTATATAAATAACCCAAACGCGCCATATTTATTGTTACAACACCAATACTTCCTGTCATTTCAGCACTTCCAAAAAGTCCATTTCCTCGTTTCAATAATTCACGTAAATCGAGTTGTAAACGGCAACACATACTGCGAACGGCATTGGGTTTATAAGCACTTTCGTTTTCAACTTTATCGCCGTTTTCGTCTAATTTATATTGGCTTCCAATAAAATTTTGGAAATAAGACGAACCAATTTTTGCTGTATTTTCGAAAAGTAAATCGGTGTTTTCTCCGTCCCAATCAAATTCTTCGGTGATATTCACCGTTGGAATCGGGAAGGTAAAAGGTTGTCCATTGGCATCACCTTCGGTCATTACAGTATAATAGGCTTTGTTGATGAGGTTCATTTCCTTTTGAAAATGTTCGTAACGTAAATCAGTAACTTTAGTAACACCACGCTCTTGAGCTCTAACTAAAAGGTCGTGATTGAAATTATTTTCGAAAAAATGGAAGTCGTTTTTTGTTGGAATTTGGGTTTTTAAATCTTCTGGAACTACCCAATCAAGCGTGATATTAGTAAAAGGTGATTGTCCCCAACGAGCCGGAACATTCAAATTATAGACAAAACTGCGAACAGCTTTCAATACATCATCAAATGATAAATCGTCCTTGAAAACATAAGGCGCCAAATAAGTATCAAACGAACTGAAAGCTTGTGCTCCGGCCCATTCGCTTTGCAAAATTCCCAAGAAATTTGCCATTTGCCCCAGCGCTTCCCTAAAATGTGACGGTGCTTTACTTTCTACACGACCACGAACTCCGTTGAAACCTTCGTTCAGCAAAACGCGCAAACTCCAACCAGCGCAATATCCTGTCAAACAATCTAAATCGTGAATATGAACGTCACCGTTTCTATGTGCGTAGCCTTCTTCTTTGGTGTAAACCTTGTCTAGCCAATAATTAGCAATGATTTTTCCCGCCACATTATTTACTAAACCAGCATTGGAATAAGAGGTGTTTGCATTGGCATTGATGCGCCAATCCGTTTGCTCGATATATTCTGCGATGGTTTGTGAACTATCAACATAAGTCGTGTCATCATTGATGCCTTCGACGTGTTCCCGCTGCAATTTTCTGGTGTGACGGTACAACATAAAGGAACGCATTACTTCAAAATACTGTTTTTCGAAAAGACTTTTCTCGATTAAATCCTGAATTTCTTCGACCGCCCAAGTTTCTTTGGATTGTAATCCTTTGATAACATTGTCGAAAACACTTTCGTCGAATGCTATGGTAGCACTCTCGAAACTTTTTG
>JAEMQE010000304.1:0-8416 GCA_022758945.1 Lentimicrobium sp.
GAAATCACTTCGTTTGCCATTAGCTTTTCGGCATTAATTTCGCTTCCGCTTGACGAAGAAGTTTCTAATTTTAACGCTTTTCCACTTGCTTCAATACTGCTTCCGCTTGTGCTTTCCAGAGAAATAGCATCGGCTTCTACATCTATGTTTATTTGGCTTCCGCTACTGGATTTTACATTGATGTTTTCGGTTATTAATGCCTTAGAACTAGTAATTTCAGAACCGCTGCTGGCACTCAATCCATTGATAACAGGCATTTTTACATTGACTATTGGTGTTTCGGTTGAATTGTAGTTTTTATCAGACTCAATTTTCAAAACACCATTTTCTATTTTGGTAATAATGTGTTCCTGCAAATTATCATCGGCTTCAACAGTTATAGATTTAGTGTCAGATTGTTCTACATTCACTTTGATTCCATAACTCACCTCGATATTTTTGAAATCTTGGTTCACTGTTCTGGTTTCGGTTGTGATGTTCCCACTTCCTTTTATTCCATTTCCAATATTAAGCGAATGTCCACAAGATGAAAACAACAATGCGATTAATGTGGCAACAATAAATTTGGTTATTATCGTGATGATTTTGATCATGACTAATTGTTTTTGATTATTACTCCGTCTTTGTTTACTGTCAAGCCTTTTTTAGTTCCTGTTTTATTAACTGTCACCACTTCTCCGTTTACTGTGACTGTTGTAGTGACAACGCTGTCGTTTTCTTGTGTATTATCGACATCGTTAAATTCATTTTCGTCATTTGGACAATTCAAGCATTTTACCTGATCATTTTCCACTTTATAGATATAGTCGCTGGAGCTGTAATGTAAATTGAAATATTCATCGTCAGAGCGATCGTAATCCTGTAAACTAGAATCTGCTTTAAACAACGTTTCTTTAGGCAAATATAAGGTAATTTCAATTTCCTGATTACGGAATTTTTCTTTTAAATCGGTTAATAAGTAATTGTCTAAAATTAATTGATTTCCAACAATTTTATACCCATATTTTATCTTTTCTGCTCTTTGTTTTGCTTCGAAAAGTGTTTTCCCTTTTGCTTCTTTTTCAATTTGAATATAAGGTAATTTTGCGTCCGTTTTTGAGATTCTAAAGCTTACGTTATTAGAATAAATCACATCATTTCCTGTGGAATCCAGCGTAATTTTAAAATCATTATGCTCATTGATGCTTTTCGCAAAATAATCATTGTGCTTGAATTTCACATAAAGAGTATCCGTTGGTTTCAGGTTTAAAGTCTCTTTTTGAACCACTCTTCCGTCAACAGCAAATGCTGTAGCCTGTTTTATTCCGATGGTAATCGCTAATGAAATAGAGATTAACCAAATTGCCAACAAGGTATATTTTGCAATGTTTCCAATAGATTTCAAGTTAGGTGACAATAATTTGAAACCCAATAAGGATAAGAAAAAGAATGGAATTCCTACTGCAAAAAACATCAATAATCCAAATGTCCAAATCGGATAATCTGTAAAATTTCCAGCCTCAATGAAACCTTGCCAAGGCACATCAATTACCGAAGAAGATCCTAAAGTAAATACACCGATGAACAATGCAGCCAATATAAACAGTCCAGTAATAATCAAAATCACACCAAGGAATTTAGAGAATGCTCTCAAGACAGCGATGATGAAATTTCCAAAAGAACTTCCTATTTTTTCGGCACCCGTTTTTACGCGGTTTCCCATTTCGTCATAATTGGCATTCTTGAATTTTTCGGACACCGTTTCAAATTCTTCACGAACTTTTTTTTCGATATTTGAAATAGTTACCGGTTCACCTGTCATTTCCAGTTTTTCGGCTGTTGTTTTAGCTTCGGGCATTACAATCCAAAGGATAATGTAAGCCAAAACACCAGTTCCCCAAGCAAAAAACATAATTAAAAAGAAAATTCGCAACCATACTTTGTCTATCCCAAAATAATGACCCAAACCGGCGAGAACACCACCTATCATTCCATTGTCTTTGTCACGATATAATTTTCGAGTTTTAGAAGCAGCAGCATAATTTGTTGAAGTATTTTCAGTTCCTTCTTCATCAATTCTATAATCTTCCGGCTGACCCATTACCGCAATCACTTCGTCAACATCTTTTAAGCCCACAACGTGTTTGTCTGTTTTTTGTTTTTCAGTCAACAATTCCGATACACGCATTTCAATATCTTTTATGATTTCGTCTTGTCCGGATGAGTTCGATAAAGAACGTTTTATGGCGTCAAAATAGCGTGTTAGTTTTTGGTATGCATCTTCGTCAATATGGAAGAACATTCCGCCTAGATTTATGTTTACAGTTTTGTTCATGACTATAGTTTTTGTTTTGTGATTAGGTTTACTGCATCAGACAATTCAGTCCAGGTGCCATTTAATTCGTTTAAAAATGTTTGTCCAATTTCGGTCAGTCCATAATATTTTCTTGGCGGACCAGATAACGATTCTTCCCAACGGTAGTTGAGTAATCCGTCGTTTTTCAATCGGGTAAGCAGCGGATAAACCGTTCCCTCCACAACCAGTAATTTTGCGTTTTTCAAAGTGTCTAATATTTCTGAAGTGTATGCTTCTTTGTCTTTTAATACTGACAAGATGCAAAACTCAAGAACACCTTTGCGCATTTGGGCTTTTGTGTTTTCAATGTTCATGATTCTCTTTTTGTTTTTTTGATTTAATTAAACTGTTCATTTTTTGATTGCTTCGCCAGTTCGCCTTCGGCTCGGGTTATTTGATGATGATTATTTAATAAAAGGTATCGTCAGCGGATACTGGTATTTTTCTCCATTGGAAGCTTTTACCGAAGCATAAATGATCAGGAAGAATTCGGTAACTTTTAATCCGACAAATATAAATAGGGCAATTAGCGCCACGATTACCATTCCGGTTATGTTTTCTACACTAAAATGATTCACCATAAAATCATGGTCATTCAGTATTGTATTTAAAGGAATATTGCTAAAAACAGTGATTATGAAAATGGGAATAGAAATCATTGCCAATACTAATGAGTATAATAACAGACTCAGTTGAAAGTTAAGCACTTGCTTTCCGTGATAATCTACAAATTCTGATTTATCTTTATTGGTACTCCAAATTAATATTGGAAAAATATAGTTCCCAAACGGGATGCAATATTGACTCAATGTACTCAAATGTGTAAAGGTAGCCAGGTTTTTTTCGTTCGTTGTTTCCATAGTGTAAAAGTATATAGTAATTTCTTATGCAAATATATGGCTAAAAGAAAGTATCTTGTATCGCATAGTAGTGTATGTTAACAAAAATTTAACATTTAAAACAAATGTAATTCATCTATTTTAAAGCATAACTATCTGATATACTGCAATATATTATGTTTTTTGCTAAATAAAGCTGTTGTATGAATTTTATAGTTATTTTTACAAAACAAAATTAATACTAATGAAAATTTCGGTATCTAAGCTCAACAAATTTCTGTTTTTCAAATTACCCTCGGCCTTTTTATGCGGAGTTCGGGTAAAAGAAATAGACAATACTAAATGTGTAGTAACGGTAAAACACCGCTGGATTAATCAAAATCCATTCAATTCGATGTATTTTGCAGTTCAAGCGATGGCCGCGGAACTTTCGACAGGTGCTTTGGTTATGAATCACATTGAAATTAGTGGCAAAAAAATATCCATGTTGGTGGCTAATAATAAGGGGAATTTCACTAAAAAAGCTACCGGAAGAATTACTTTTGTGTGTAATGACGGTCAGTTGGCTGAAAAAACTATTCAGGAAGCGATTGCAACTGGAGAAGGACAAACTTTTTGGATGAAATCCATCGGAACTGACGAAAAAGGAATTCAGGTTTCAGAAATGGATTTTGAATGGAGTGTTAGAACGAAATGAAGTTAATTTTAACTTCAAAGGGGAATAAAAAAAAGCTTCGTTTTGTCAAACGAAGCTTTTTTTAAATATAATACAGAGTGAATTAATAATAATTTAAAGCCTAGAAGCTAACCTTAAGTTTCTATAAAATCTAATCTAGAATAGAATCTGTACAAATTTAGACAAACTAAATCGTGATAGTCTTAAAATTATATTAAATTTTTGACCCTTTAAGATAGCATTCTTTCTAATCCCAAATAAATAATTGTGACAATTTGACATTTTAAAAGATTTGGCAGTACTTTTGCAATCAATAGAAAAGAATAAAAATGAAGTTTACCAATTTTTTTAAAAATAACACAAGAATGACGACTGAAAATAAGCTAAACGACGAAATTGTTGATCAAACTCCGATTGAAAACAATGAAAATAATACGGATGACTTAGATACCACCATCGAAGAACGAGTAGAAGAAATATCAAAAGAAGAACAATTAACTCAAGATTTAGCCTCCGAAAAAGATAAATTTTTGCGATTATTTGCTGAATTTGAAAATTACAAACGAAGAACTGCAAGAGAGCGTATCGAGTTGTTTAAAACCGCAAATCAAGAAGTTTTGTTGGCGTTGCTTCCTGTTTTGGATGATTTTGACAGAGCTTTAGCCGAGATTAAAAAAACAGATGACAATATTCTGATTCAGGGTGTCGAGCTTATCCAAGAAAAATTAAAAAGCACTTTAGTTTCGAAAGGTTTAGAAGAAGTCGAAATAAAAGCAGGAGATGCATTTGATGCTGATTTTGCCGAAGCAATTACCCAAATTCCTGCTTCATCTCCTAAAATGAAAGGAAAAATTGTTGATGTAATAGAAAAAGGATACAAATTGGGCGACAAAATTATTCGTTTTCCAAAGGTTGTAATAGGAAACTAATTTCTAAATCCCAAATTCTCCCTGAGCGTGTCATCTCGAGCGAAGTCGAGAGGCGAAGGGCAAATCCTTATTTTAAAAATGAAAAAAGATTTTTACGAAATACTTGGCATTAGCAAAAGTGCCGATGCTGCCGAAATAAAAAAAGCATACAGAAAAAAAGCGCTCGAATTTCACCCTGACAAAAACCCAGGTAATGCTGCTGCAGAAGAAAGTTTCAAAGCAGCTGCTGAAGCTTATGAAGTATTGAGTGACCCTAATAAAAAAGCCAAATACGATCAATACGGTCATCAAGCCTTTGATAATGGAGGTGGCGGTGGTTATGGCGGTGGTCATATGAATATGGATGATATTTTCAGTCAATTTGGAGATATTTTCGGAAGCGCTTTTGGAGGAGGCGGAGGTTTTGGCGGCGGAGGCGGCGGTTCTCGTCGTGTAAAAGGAAGCAATCTTCGTATCAAAGTGAAGCTGACTCTTGAAGAAATTGCTAATGGAGTGGAGAAAAAAGTTAAAGTAAAACGAAAAGTTCAAGCACCGGGAGTTTCTTATAAAACCTGTTCCACTTGTAACGGTCAAGGTCAAGTAATGCGTGTGACTAACACGATTTTGGGAAGAATGCAATCCGCATCAACGTGTCCAACTTGTGGTGGTTCAGGACAAATATTAGACAAAAAACCATCGGAAGCCGATTCTCAAGGAATGATTCTGGAAGACGAAACCGTAACCATAAAAATCCCTGCAGGAGTTGTTGACGGAATGCAATTGAAAGTTTCCAACAAAGGAAATGATGCACCCGGAAACAGTGTTCCAGGAGATTTAATAGTGGCCATTGAAGAAATTGAACACGAATTTCTAAAACGTGAAGGCGAAAATTTACATTTTGATTTGTACATCAGCTTCTCCGAAGCGGTTCTCGGAATATCAAAAGATATCTTGGCCATCAACGGAAAAGTGAGAATAAAACTCGATGAAGGCATTCAATCCGGTAAAATCTTGAGGTTAAAAGGAAAAGGAATCCCGAGTATTAATGGATATGGAACTGGAGATTTGTTAGTTCACGTGAATGTCTGGACTCCAAAAACGCTCAATAAAGAACAAAAACAGTTTTTTGAAAGCAATCTCGAAAACGAGAATTTTATTCCAAATCCTGAAAAAAGCGATAAGTCCTTTTTTGAAAAAGTTAAAGATATGTTCTCCTAATTTTTAATTAGGTGAATTTTTCCCATCCTTGTGAAAACAGGGGTGGGTTTTTTTGTTTTATTTAACACCTTATTACGACCTATTTTTCTATTTTTACAAACCCGAGGCTGAGAGGCCAATCAGACGAAATAAAATCAAAAAATCAGTATGAGTAATATACTTGAAGTAAAAAATGTTGTCAAGAAATACGGTGATTACGTTGCCCTTAATGAAGTTTCTCTTACCGTTCCCAAAGGTAGTATTTATGGGCTTTTAGGTCCAAATGGCGCCGGAAAAACATCCCTTATCCGTATAATCAATCAAATTACAATGCCAGATAGTGGCGAAATTATACTCGATGGAGAAAGACTAAGTCCAAAACATATTCAACAAATAGGATATTTACCTGAAGAACGCGGTTTATACAAAACTATGAAAGTGGGCGAACAATGTTTGTATTTGGCACAAATGAAAGGACTTTCAAAAGCTGAAGCCAAAGAGCAACTGGAATATTGGTTCGAAAGACTGGAAATTCAAGGTTGGTGGAACAGGAAAATCCAAGAGCTTTCAAAAGGAATGGCACAAAAAATTCAGTTTGTAGTTTGCGTATTACACAAACCAAAATTATTGATATTTGATGAGCCTTTTTCCGGTTTTGATCCCGTAAATGCGAATGTAATTAAAGACGAAATCCTGGAATTGAGAAATCAGGGTTCTACTATCATTTTCTCTACACACCGGATGGAAAGTGTCGAAGAATTGTGCGACCATATCGCCTTAATTCACAAATCGAACAAACTCATTGAAGGAAGATTAGATGATGTGAAACGAAAATTCAGAACCAACAGTTTTGAAGTGGGCATTTTATCTGATAATGTTGAAGGATTGATGTATGACATTACGCAGAAATTCAAAGTGGGCCAAACGAATTTTAAATCACTCAACAACGAAATAAAACTCGAAATTCAACTGGGTAATGCCACGCCAAATGAGTTGTTACATCTTCTGACTCAAAGAGGACAAGTAACCCATTTTGTGGAAAAGATTCCAAGCGTGACCGATATTTTTATTCAGGCAGTTAGCGAAAAGTAATTTTTTTTGGAAACCCAAAACCCAAGACCTAAAACCCAAGACCTAAAAAAAATGAGCATCATATCACTAATAATAAAAAGAGAATTTATTGCCAAAGTCCGCAATAAATCATTTATCGTAATGACTTTTCTAAGTCCGTTGCTTTTTGTGGGAATAGCCGTTTTTGTTGGCTATCTGAGCTCTATGAAAGCAGATACCAAAAAGGTCGCTATTCACGATGAAACCGGTTTGTTTGCTAATGAATTCAAAGCATTGAATAGCAAGGATGGCGAATATGTCTATCAGGATTTGTCTACGATTGATGTAAAATCACTGAAAGACAGTATCACAAAAGAGAGTTATGAAGGCTTACTTTATATTCCAAAAGTGTCAAACGACAAGGATTTGGAGAATAAAATCCAGTTCATTTCAAACGAAAGTCCAAGTATTTCATTTATTGAAAATATTCAGGATGTAATTGCTAAAAAACTCACTAAAGACAATTTCGAAAAAGCAAATTTAGATACTTTGGCGATAAAAAATGCAGAAGCTAAAGTCAATATTAGTTTAGCAAAAGCTTCTGGGGAACAAAGTGTAAAAGGACTTAACGAAATCAAAATTGCAATTGGCGGTGCATTCGGGTATCTCATTATGATGTTCATCATTATTTATGGCAATATGGTGATGCGCAGTGTTATAGAAGAAAAAACAAATCGCATTGTTGAAATTATTATTTCCTCCGTAAAACCATTCCAATTGATGATGGGTAAAATCATTGGAACCTCATTGGCAGGATTGCTGCAATTCTTTATTTGGGCTATTATCGGCTTGACCTTAATGATTGCTGCATCCGCTTTTCTTGGCATTGATGCCAGTCCAGTGGCGAAACTTCCTCCCACAATAATACAGAATGCCCATCAGGAATTTGCCGGAACTGCACAAATGTACATCAAGGAATTATGGGGATTGCCTATCGCTACCATCCTTATTAGTTTTGTGGTTTATTTCATAGGCGGTTATTTTTTATATAGTTCCTTTTATGCATCAATAGGTGCTGCAGTTGATAACGAAACCGACTCACAACAGTTTCTTTTGCCTATTATTATGCCATTAATTTTGGCCGTTTACATCGGATTTTTTACTGTCATAAACGATCCGCACGGAACAATTGCCACAGTGTTTTCGATGATTCCGCTGACATCGCCTATCGTGATGCTAATGCGAATTCCATTTGGCGTGCCGTGGTGGCAACTCGCTATTTCTATTAGTTTGCTTTTCGGAACTTTCTTTTTTGTCGTTTGGTTTGCTGCAAAAATATACCGAGTGGGAATATTAATGTACGGCAAAAAACCAACTTGGAAAGAATTGTATAAATGGTTGAAATATTAAA
>JAEMQE010000304.1:8516-14144 GCA_022758945.1 Lentimicrobium sp.
AAAATACTAATCATAGAAGACGAAGCCGCTATTCGAAGAGTACTTACCAAAATACTTTCTGAAGAGAATGACACGTATCAGGTTGAAGATGCCGAAGATGGTGTTGCGGGTCTCGAAAAAATAAAAAACAACGACTACGACCTCGTTTTGTGCGATATTAAAATGCCCAAAATGGACGGAGTCGAAGTGCTTGAAGCCGTCAAAAAAATAAAACCCGAAATCCCAATGGTGATGATTTCTGGTCACGGCGATATGGAAACGGCCATTCAAACCATGCGTTTGGGCGCTTTTGATTATATCTCGAAACCACCGGATTTGAATCGATTATTGAATACTGTTCGCAATGCTTTGGACAAAAAACAACTTGTGGTTGAGAACAAAATTCTAAAGAAAAAAGTCAGCAAGAATTACGAAATGATTGGCGAAAGCGAACCCATCAATCACATCAAACTGATGATTGAAAAAGTCGCCCAAACCGAAGCCAGAGTTTTAATAACAGGACCAAACGGAACTGGAAAGGAACTCGTTGCTCATCAATTACACGAAAAAAGCCAAAGAGCAAGTTTCCCGTTAATCGAAGTGAATTGTGCCGCCATTCCAAGCGAATTGATAGAAAGTGAATTGTTTGGACACGTGAAAGGGGCTTTTACTTCGGCGGTAAAAGATAGAGCAGGAAAGTTTGAAGCTGCTGATAAAGGAACTATTTTCCTGGATGAAATTGGCGATATGAGTCTTTCGGCTCAAGCCAAGGTTTTGCGTGCTTTACAGGAAAATATAATCACCAGAGTTGGTGCTGACAAAGACATCAAGGTGGATGTGCGAGTAGTCGCAGCAACCAATAAAGATTTGAAAAAAGAAATTGCCGAAGGTCGTTTTCGTGAAGATTTGTATCATCGTTTGGCCGTTATTTTGATTAATGTTCCATCGTTGAATGAAAGAAGAGATGATATTCCGTTGTTGATTTCGCATTTTGCAGAGAAAATTGCTTCCGAGCAAGGAAATGCTATAAAAGAATTTTCGCCGAAAGCCATCAAATTATTGCAGGAATACGATTGGACGGGAAACATTCGCGAACTGCGAAATGTGGTCGAACGCTTGATTATCCTTGGTGGAAATGAGATTTCCGAAAGCGATGTGCAACTGTTTGCCAGTAAATAAAACCGGTTTTTTAGATTTTTAAATCTAAAATCTAAAACCCTAAATTTGAATATGAAACTAAAAAAAATAAACGAAAATCTTCAACAAGCACTCATCGAAAACGGTTTGACCGAAGCCAATGAAATGCAGCAAGAGACATTTTCGACTCTGAAAAGTGGCGCCGATTGTATTATTATTGCTCCCAATGGAAGCGGAAAATCAACCACCATTGTGCTGAATGTGATTCAACAATTAAAAGGAGAAGGGGAAGAATCGCCACGTGCCTTGATTATTGTAGAAGACAAAGCTAAGGTTTTGGAAATGGAAGAAATTTTCGAAAAGTTGGGAAAATATACCGATTTGCGAGTGTATGGCGTTCACGACAAAGGCGATATGGAATACGATAAAAATTATATTTCGACCGGAATCGATGTTTTGATTGGCACACCTTTTAAACTGAGTGAAATGTTTACCACAGCGGGTTACAATGTAAACCGATTGAAAATGTTTATTCTTGACGATGCCGATCCTATTTTGAAACTGCGTCACGAAACCCGGATTATGCGTATTTCGAATAGTATCAACAAAACGCAGCGCATTATTTTTTCGGAACAACTTACAGAAAGAATTGAAATATTAGCCGATAAAATGCTCTTGGAACCTTTTGTATTCGATTTTGATGAAGAGGAGGAAGAGGGTTTCGATGAGGAAGAATCAGAAGCGGAAAAAGATTTTGAAGAGGATGAAGAAGGTCTTGAAGAAGAGTAATCGATGTTCTGTCACAATAACAAACTATAAATAATAAATATTATGGGATTAATGAAAGTGTTTTCGGGAAGTGAAATTTTAGCCGTTTCTCTTAAGAGTAAAATTGAAGCAATAGGAGTAGAAACTGTTATTCGGGATAACAACCAATCTAATGTTTTTCCTAGTATGGATAATACAAAAGCGGTAGAGTTATTTATTCAGGAAACTGATTTTTCAAAAGCCAATCCTGTGATTGAGGAGTTTAGGTTGAGTATTTAAAATTTGTATATTTGTTATTCAAATAATTTTGTAAGATGGATATAGCTGCAAAAAAAATAGAATTAATGGATTGGTTGCTTCATATTACTGATGAAAGTAAACTAAGAAAAATAATAGCTCTAAAATCTGTTTTGGATAAAGAAGTTGTTGCCCATACTATTAGTGGTTATCCGGTTGATAAGGAAGAATATATTACTATGGTTAAGGAAGCCGATGAACGAATTTCATCAGGAAAATATACTACAATTGAAGAGTTAAAAATTGAAGCAAACACTTTGGAAAAGTTGGAAAAAATTTTGAAAAAGTATCGATTGGATAAACTTGGAGTTCCTACAGAGCATAAAGATGAATTGGATAAGCGATTAGAAGCATATAGAGAAAATCCTGAAGATTTGTTGGATTGGGATGCCTTAAAGAAGGATTGGTAATGAAATACAAGTTGAAATTGTTGCCAATTGTTTATCAGGATTTAAGAAAAGCAAAAAAATGGTATTTAGAAATAAATACAGCTTTAGGTGAAGATTTTAAGTTGAAAGTAAACGAGGAGTTGGATTATATTAGACGATATCCAAAACATTACCAGAAAAAACACAACGAATTAAGGCAAGCAATTGTGGCAAGATTTCCTTATACGGTTTATTATTTAATTGAAGAAGAACTAAAAATAGTTGTCGTTATTGGAGTTTTGGCTCAAAAGCAAAGTTTTGACAAAATTAAGAAACGATTAAAATAATAGAAAATGACCGCTTCAAAAGAGCGGTTTTTTGATGAAACTTTACTAGAAAATTAAAAAATAAAGGAATGAAATATAAAATGCTTGTGGTCGATATGGACGACACTTTGTTGACCGACGACCACGAAATATCAAGCGAGAATGCAGCAATGCTTTTGAAAGCTCAGGAAATGGGTGTTTATGTGGTTTTAGCTTCGGGAAGACCCACTTCGGCAATGATTGGATATGCTAAAGAATTGCAATGTGATGTTAATAATTCCTTTATGATTTCTTTTAATGGTTCCACGATTACGGATTTAGGAGAAGATAAAGTTCTTTTTGAACACTCCTTGACCAAAGAACAAATTCATTCCATTTACGATTTTAGCCAAGAAAATAACACGCACATCATCACTTATTTAGATGGTAAAATAATCAGCGAAAGGAATTCAGAATACATTGATCTTGAAAGCACCATCACGGGTTTAGAGCTTGTAATTGTTCCGAGTTTTAAAGATGCAGTAACCACATCGGCAGTAAAATGTTTGTTGTTGGAAGAACCAAGTTATCTCAAAACTGTTGAGCCTTTGCTAAAAATTGCGATGCCCGATTTGAGTGTTTGTATGTCGAAACCTTTCTTCTTAGAAGCGGCACCCAATGGTGTTGACAAAGGAGCTGCTATTCAAATTCTGGCCGAAAAACTCAATATTCATCCAAGCGAAATCATTGCTATTGGAAATGCGGAAAACGATTTAACGATGGTGCAATATGCTGGATTGGGCGTCTGGGTCGATAATGTCGATGCCGAATTAAGAGAATTTGCTGATGTTATTGTGGCGTCGAATAATAATCACGGTGTAGCTGAGGTTGTGAGGAGATTTATTTTGTGTTAAAAAAAATGAGTTTTTTTGCCACTGATTACACAAATTTTCACAGATTTAAAAAAGCGTAAAGCATAGTACCAATTTATTTATAGAACTTAAATTCTTGTTAATCCGTTTAATCAATGTCATCTGTGGCTAATTTTCTCATTAATGGTAATTCGACATAAATCCACATCCCTAAAATTGCCCAATTCCTTATTTAAACTATCTTTGCCACTTTTAATTTTTTAGCAGTTTAAAGTTTCTAACTTCTAATCTCTAACTTCAAACAATGATTACAGTCAACGATATCTCCGTTCATTTTGGCGGAACCACTTTATTTAGCGACATTTCTTTTGCCATCAACGAGAATGACAAAATTGCCCTTATGGGTAAAAATGGTGCTGGAAAATCAACGCTTCTAAAGATTATTGCCGGACAAAGCAAACCTTCGACAGGTAATATTTCGGCGCCAAAAGAAGCAATCATTGCCTATTTGCCACAACATTTATTGACGACCGATGGCGCAACGGTTATGGAGGAAACATCCAAAGCTTTTGGAGAAATCTTCTCAATGAAAGCCGAAATCGATGAAATCAACGAGCAATTGACCATTCGCACCGATTATGAAAGTGATGCTTATATGAAATTAATCGAAAGAGTTTCGGACTTGAGTGAGAAATTTTATGCTATCGAAGAAGTGAATTACGAAGCTGAGGTGGAGAAAATATTAACAGGTTTGGGATTTGAGCGTGAAGATTTCACTCGTCAAACCTCCGAGTTTTCGGGCGGTTGGAGAATGCGAATCGAATTGGCAAAAATTCTTCTGCAAAAACCAGATTTGATTTTATTGGATGAACCTACGAACCACATGGATATTGAAAGTATTCAATGGTTAGAAGATTTCTTGATTAATTCTGCTAAAGCTGTTGTTGTGATTTCGCATGATAGAGCTTTTGTCGATAATATCACCAATCGTACTATTGAAGTTACAATGGGACGAATTTATGACTACAAAGCCAAATATTCTCATTATTTGGAACTCAGAAAAGACCGTCGTTTGCACCAACAAAAAGCCTACGATGAACAACAAAGAATGATTGCCGACAATAGAACTTTTATAGACCGATTCAAAGGAACATTTTCTAAAACCGATGCGGTTCAATCCCGAGTTAAAATGCTGGAAAAATTGGTTATTGTTCAAGTAGATGAGGTAGATACCTCGGCTTTGAAGTTGAAATTTCCGCCTGCAGCTCGTTCCGGACAGTACCCTGTGATTGTAAAAGAAATGTCGAAATCGTATGGTGATCACGTGGTTTTTAAGGATGCCAATATTGTGATTGAAAGAGGTCAAAAAGTAGCTTTCGTAGGGAAAAATGGAGAAGGAAAATCGACGATGATCAAAGCCATTATGAAAGAAATTGGCGTTGATAGCGGTTCTGTTGAAATT
Source organism: Lentimicrobium sp. (assembly GCA_022758945.1). GTDB lineage: Bacteria > Bacteroidota > Bacteroidia > Flavobacteriales > Flavobacteriaceae > Flavobacterium. The sequence goes on from JAEMQE010000304.1 coordinate 13,705, forward strand.
GGTCACAATTCACAAATTGGCTATTTTGCTCAAAATCAAGCTTCTTTATTGGACGAAAATGCCACGATTTTTGAAACTATCGATGATATTGCCGTGGGTGATGTTCGTACCAAAATTAAAGATATTTTGGGAGCTTTTATGTTTCATGGTGACGATGTGACCAAAAAAGTAAAAGTGCTTTCGGGTGGAGAGAAAACGCGTTTGGCGATGATAAAATTATTGTTGGAACCCGTTAATTTATTGATTCTCGATGAGCCTTCGAACCACTTGGATATGAAAACCAAAGACATCATCAAAGATGCTTTACGTGATTTCGACGGAACATTAATATTGGTTTCTCACGACAGGGATTTCTTGGATGGATTGGCTACCAAAGTTTTTGAATTTGGACACAAACGAGTCAAAGAACATTTTGAAGATATTGCCGGTTTCTTGGCACA
>JAEMQE010000024.1:0-6621 GCA_022758945.1 Lentimicrobium sp.
GAGAAATCGCATTAGTTGCTCTCGTTATGTGATTTCTCCTTCGTCGAAATGACAAATTTAGTTTTTCTTATTTAGGTTCCACTTTATTTTCAATCATTTCGATTTCAAAAATTAGCGTTGCATTAGGCGGAATAACTCCTCCGGCTCCTTTTTCGCCATAAGCTAAATTCGATGGAATAAAAATCACGGCTTTGTCTCCGTAAGAAATTAGATTTAACCCTTCAAGAAAACCAGGAATCATACCGTCTTTTTTTCCGGCTTCAAAAGGAAATGCACGGTATCCGTTTTGAGCTGCTCTGTTAGCATCGTACTTTCCGTAAGTTTTACAAACATCTTCATAACTGCTGTCAAAAAGACTTCCATCTTCAAAATAACCAGCATAATTAAAATAGAAAGTGGTTCCGTCAACAGGTTTTACGCCAGTTCCTTTTTGAGTGATTTTATATGCTAAACCTGAAGGAGTAGTAGTGGCTCCGGCTTTTACAGTGGCTAAATAAGCCGCTTTCGCAGCGATGACGCTACCGTATTTTTCCAGATAAGCCTTTTTGGCCTCCGCTTGAGCTTCCGCTTGTTTTTTCTGGTTTTCGGCATCAATTAAAGCTTGTTTTTTGGCATCTTCGGCTTTATTGGAATAGTAATCCGAGAATACTTTTGGAGCATCAAATGCTTTTGCCAAAGTTCCTTTTCTTGAAATGGTAACTTTCAATATTACATCGTCTTGAGCTATCAGGTTTACAATATCCATTCCTTGAGTCACGTGACCAAAAATAGTGTGTTTTCCGTTTAACCACGGCGTATCTTTGTGTGTTATGAAAAACTGGCTTCCGTTCGTTGCTGGGCCAGAATTTGCCATTGCCAAAACGCCACCTTTTTCAAATTTCAAATCGGTGAACTCATCTTTGAAAGCATAACCCGGACCGCCAGAACCATTTCCTGAAGGGTCGCCGCCCTGAATCATAAAATCTTTGATGACTCTGTGAAATTTCAAGCCATCATAAAATGGTTTTCCTTTTAGTTTTTCATCGGTTACAAAAGTGTTTTTTCCTTCTGCCAAAGCGATGAAGTTCGCTACGGTTATCGGTGTTTTTTGGTATTCTAACTGAACAACAATATTTCCTTTATTGGTGGAAATTGTAGCAAAAATCCCTTCGATAACTGTAGGAGTTTTGGGAGTTGGTTTAGCTGTTGTAGTAGGTTTCTTTGTTGTTGTAACCGGTTTTTTGGCTGTTTGAGCCTGAATGTTTAACATTCCCAAAAACAATAATAATAGGATTTTAGATTTCATTTTTTTAATAATTTTAAGGTCTGACTTTTTTTGTGTTTAATAAATTATTGAGGCATTTTTTCCAACAATTCAATTTCAAAAATAATATTGGCATTTGGCGGAATAACTCCACCAGCTCCAGCCTCACCATACCCCAATTTTGAAGGGATAAAGATTACAGCTTTGTCACCAAAAGATAATTTTTCTAATCCTTCGATAAAACCAGGAATCATTCCGTCTTTTCTTCCCGCTTGAAAAGGCAAAGGTTGGTATCCGTTTTGAGCCGCTCTGTTGGCATCATATTTCCCAAAAGTTTTACAAACCTCTTCAATACTGGAATCAAATAAGGTTCCGTTTTCGAGGAAACCGGCATAATGAATATAAATATTGGCTCCATTTGCAGGTTTTTTACCTCCGGCTTTCTTAGTGATGACATATTGTAATCCGGTTGGAGTTTGTATTGCTTTGGATTTTAAAGCCGTAAAATAAGCTGCTTTCTGGTCAAAAACGGCTTTGTACTTTGAATTTGCTGCTGCTTCAATAGCCAATTTATTCTTTTGGTTTTCAGCTTCTACTAAAAAATAATCACGAAATGTTTTCACAGCATCAAACTTTTTAGCGGCTTCACCATTTCGGATAATGGTTACTTTTACCATATAATCGCCTTGTTCAATTTTGTTGACCACATCCATTCCTTTTTCGACAACGTGACCAAAAATGGTGTGTTTTCCTTCGAGCCAAGGTGTTTCAACGTGTGTGATAAAAAACTGACTGCTGTTAGTCGTCGGACCATTATTGGCCATTGCCAAAACACCGCCTTTGTCAAATTTTAAATCTGAAATTTCATCTTTAAATTTGTAACCGGCATCTCCGGAACCAGTTCCTAATGGATCTCCGGTTTGAATCATAAAATCTTTGATGACTCTGTGAAATTTCAATCCATCATAAAAAGGTCTGTTTTTAAGATTTTCATTGGTGATAAATTCATTTTTTCCTTCGGCCAAAGTGATGAAGTTTGCCACAGTGATGGGTGCTTTTTCATAATCCAATTGGACAATTATAGTTCCTTTGTTGGTTTCAATTTGGGCATATAAACCATCGGGAAGGTTATTCTTTTCCTCTTTACAGGAATATAAGGAGGCGATTAGTAAGAATGCGAATAAGATGCTTTTTTTCATTTTTTAATTAATTTGTTAAAGTGTCTTTTGATTTATTTACGGGTTTAGTTTGTTTTGCAGGTTCAATATTGTTCGGGTCCTGTTTTTCAGCAGTAGTAGTTGTTGCTCTTAGTTGAATTTCTTTTTTAAATGCCGCTTCTGATAAGAAATTATGGAGTGTCACAGTACAAAGCAACGGTTGATTGGCGCCAATTTTTTTGTCGTCACCGTGATAACCATAAGCAATATGTGAAGGGAAAAGGAAAATTACTTTCTCGTTTTTATGCATCAATTTTATGCCTTCTCTCAATCCGGTCATTATATTTTGCTTGTCAATAGCATACGTTTGAGGTTTTAATTCGAGTTCAGAATAAATGACATTTCCCTTTAAATCTTTTACCTCATAATCAAAAAAGGCAACATCTCCCTTTTTTGGAGTGATGGTATCCAATGTGTTTTGAACTACATAAGTGTACCAATATCCTTTTGTCGAAGCAAAATATTTTACTTTAGGATTGCTTTTTATTAAAGAATCGATTTGACCTTCTTCGCCAGCAATTAACTTCTTGTTTCTTTCCACCGATTTTTTCATAAAAGTTCCCGATTTTTGAGAAACAGGTCTTCTGGCTTCTTGATGTTGTTTGCAACTGGAAACTAAAATAGTGACCAAGAATACAAATAGAATAAGTTTGCTATATTTCATAGTGCTTTATATTTTTAATTTGGATACCAAATCTTCAAATTTCCTTACCGTTTCTTCCATCGTTAATTCTGATTTCCCTCCGGCAGCATTGCGATGACCACCGCCATTGAAATTATCTCGGGCAAATTGATTAACATCAAAATCACCTTGAGAGCGGAACGAAATCTTGATGATTTTCTCTTCTGCATTTTCGATGAAAATAGCGGTGAATACAATTCCTTTGATTGTTAATCCGTAATTGACAATGCCTTCGGTATCTCCTTTTATATGGTCAAAAGTGTCTAATTCTTCTTGAGTAAGCGTAATATAGGCCGTTTTATGGTCGGCCAAAACCTTCATATTCTGAAGCGCTCTTCCCAATAATTGGAGTCTTCCATAGGAACTATTGTCAAAAAGCAGCGTTGGAATCTCCGTATTTTCTACACCCAAATCTATCAAACCAGCTATAATTCTGTGAGTTGTTCCTGTTGTTTTTGGGAAACGAAACGAACCGGAATCGGTCAGAATTCCGGTGTAAATACAAGTTCCAATGGTTTTGTCAATGTCTGATTTTTTCCCAAGAAAACAAATGAAATTGTACAACATTTCGCAAGTGGAACCAAAAGCAACATCTGAATAAGTATAGGTAGCATAATCATCCGGCGATTGATGGTGATCAATCATAATAAATGGAACTTTGAGCTTGTTGAGCACATTTTCCATTTCGCCTACACGGTGCAAAGCATTGAAATCAAGCGTGAAAACAAGTTCAGCTTCTTCCAGGATTTTGGTGCAATTTTTTTTGTCTTTTTCGAATATTTTAACGCTTTCCGAGCCTGGCATCCAAGCCAGAAATTCTGGAAATTCATTGGGAGAAACAACTGTTGCTTGATGTCCGTTTTTTATCAAAAAGTGATATAATCCAAGGGTGGAGCCCATCGCATCACCGTCTGGACTTCGATGCGGAATAATGGCAATTTTTTTTGGAGTGGATAACAACAACTGTATCGCTTGAATGTCTTGTTCTTTCATAGGTTGCGAATTTACATTTTTTTAATGTAATCTTGAAAACATTTACAGATTTAACAAACTTTTACAACACTAAAAATCCTGAAGATCTTTTCTTTTGAACCGTTGAAATAATTGGTATTTTACCCCTTTTATAATCTGTGAATGATAAATCCCAATGGAACCCGAAGAAAAATAAGCAACAACGCAGGCAATGCCAATAAATACGCCACTTTCAACGCCAAAAAGTTCCATTCCCATAATCGTGCAGGCAATAGGAGTGTGGGTTGCTCCAGAAAAAAACTGCCACGAATCCCATTCCTGCTAAAAGCGCAATAGGCAAAGGAACATAAATAGACAATGCACTTCCTAATGTTGCGCCAACGAAGAACAGCGGTGTTACTTCGCCACCTTTAAATCCTGCGCCAAGTGTGAATCCAGTAAACAATATCTTGAGGAGAAAATCATAAGAAGCATTTGGAGTGGAGAATGAATCGACAATGGTTGGGATTCCCAAACCAATGTATTTCGTGGTTCCAATAAAGTAAATGGCGACAGCCAAAATAATTCCTCCCACAAACGGTCGAAGTGGTGGATGTTTAATGGTTTTTGAAAATAATCTTCCCCAAAAATGAGTGGTTCGGGAGAATAACATTGCCGTTAAACTAAACAAAATACCGACAATAATGAGCCAAGGTAAGATTTTAAAAGTCATTTCGGGCACCATTGGAATATGATAATGCGTATGTTTTACTTGCCAAAACTCCACAGTAAAATAAGCCACATAAGCTACTAAAAAGGACAAAATAACACTTTTGACAGTGATTTTGCTAACATATAAAACCTCCAAAGCAAACAAAGCACCTGCCAAAGGCGTTCCAAAAACCGATGCAAAACCTGCACTGATTCCCATTATTATTAGTGTCTTTCGGTCGGAAATGTTGAGTTTATCCCTCGTCCCTCGACTTCGCTCGGGATGACGTGCTCGGGATGACAGTTTATTGAATTGGTCCGCGATTGCGCCACTCATTTGAACGGCAGTTCCTTCGCGACCCGCAGAACCACCAAAAAGATGGGTGATTAATGTGCCAACAAGAACTAATGGAGCCATTTTGAGCGGAATGGTCTTTTGTGGATTATTGTATTCCTCCAGCAATAAATTATTGCCTTTCAAGACTTCATTTCCGTAATAATAGTAAAGCAATCCGATGCAAAGTCCACCCATTGGCAAGAGCCAAATAATCCAACTATGGTGTTCCCTAAATTGTGTCACCCATTCTAAAGACACTAAAAAAAATGCCGAAGCTGAACCCGAAAAAATGCCTATCAAAACACAAATGAGAATCCATTTGGAGGTGAGGAGGAAGGTGTTTTTTAGGGTCATTTAGGTAAGTTTTTGTCATTTCGACGAAGGAGAAATCGCATAACGGGAGCAATTAATGAGATTTCTCCTTCGTCGAAATGACAAATTAATACTTTATTTTTAATAAATTATTCAGTCGTGATAGCTGTGAATTCTATTTCTACCAAATATTCCGGAGCTACTAATTTACTCACTTCATAAAATCCTGTGGCAGGTTTTATGTCTTTAAAAAAGGTGGCGTGTGCTCGGGCAACCTCTTCAAAAGAAGTGATTTCGGTGGTGAAAATTCGCGTACGAATCACATCTTTCATTCCTACATTCAGGTCTTCGAGGACTTTTTCTATTCTTTCCAGAATGTTTAGGGTTTGTGCATAAGCATCATTGGCTTTCACTTTTTCTCCGTCCACAATGGCAACTGTTCCTGATACTTCAATGACGTTTCCAATGCGAACGGCACGACAATAGCCCATTTTGTCTTCCCAAGGTGATCCAGTCAAGATATTTTCTCTTTTCATTTTGTTTTTTTTCTTGTGTTGTGTTGATTGTTAGTGTTTTGAAACCCAATTCCATTTCTGGTATATTTTTTGCAATTTATAAAAAAAAGGAGAAATAAAAAACCCTGATTTTAATTTAAAAGTTCAATTATCTGATTGAATTTCAGAAAGACTCATTCTTTAAAATGTAATAAATTCTATAATTGAGTGTTATTAAGGATAGATTCCCCTATCTACTAACCGTATATGTTATGAAAAAAATATTGTTTCTTATTATAGTAATAAGCTTGTCTATAAATGGATATGGCCAAGATGAATTTAAGACCAAATTTAAACCAATTCCAGCCAAGAACTCGAAAATAAAGAAAGTCATTCCGCCAAAGGAAATTTCTCCAAAAATCACTCCGCCAGAAGTTGTAAAAGAGCCTAAAAACGATTTTGTAAATCCTGAAGATATTTTTCTGAATAGTACCCTTTACAAAAAAGAGTCCAATTCTAATGGCATTTTTTATAGAAGAAACCAATATTTAGGAAGTTTTAAAACCCAATCATTCACTTCTACTATCCGTTATCGAGATGCTGCTTTTGTGGATGGCGATAAGATAAGAGTCTATTTGAACGATAAGATAATTGAACCCGAAGTGGTTTTGGAT
>JAEMQE010000024.1:6721-13983 GCA_022758945.1 Lentimicrobium sp.
TTCTATTATTTTTGGACTTTTTAAATATTGATTGATCAGTATTCAACACTTATGAAACAGATTCTTTTCTTCATTTTTATAATTGGTTTTGCTTCAAATAGCTTTGGACAGAGTGAGTTTAACATTAAATTCAAAGCTATTCCGCCATTAAATGTGAAACCAAAGCCTAAAAAAGAAACCCTGCCACCGCCAACAGATTTGCCTAAAATTGTTACTCCAAATGTGTTTAATAATACCAATATTCTCAATACAAAACCCAAAGTCGATAATTCCTTTCAAGTGGGAACTCCTGAGAATCATTTTTCAATGACTCCAACCAATAAGTTTGTTAATCCGGGTGATTTAGTAGCTGCCCGATTGAATAAAAAGGCAGACAATGAAGACCAAATTGTTTATCGAAGAAACCAAGATTTAGGAAATTTTAAAACCAAATCACTTAAGGCAAGACTGAGGTTTCGCGACTATGGCGAAGTGGATGGAGATGAAATACGAATCTTGCTTAACGACAAAACCATTGCCACAGGGATTACCTTGGAAGGTCAATTTCAAGAGTTAGAAATCACATTGGTGGATGGTTTTAATAAAGTAGATTTCGAAGCACTTAATCAAGGAGCCTTGGGTCCAAATACGGCTGAATTTCAGGTGTATGATGACAAAGGAACGGTTATTTCGGCTAGCCAATGGAATCTTGGCACAGGATTTAAAGCCACTATCATTATTACCAAAGAATAAAAATATAATTTTTCAATTCCGATTATAAAAAGTATTTTTGCCAAATGCAACACAACGTACTTATTTTAGATTTCGGATCACAATACACGCAACTTATTGCCCGACGAGTTCGCGAATTAAATATATTCTGCGAAATTTTTCCTTACAATCATTTCCCCGATGATTTATCCTCTTATAAAGCTGTAATACTAGGCGGAAGTCCATTTTCTGTTCGCGGAGAAGATGCACCACACCCAGATTTATCTCAAATAAGAGGAAAACTTCCTATGCTTGCCGTTTGTTATGGAGCCCAATATTTAGCGCATTTTAGTGGTGGCGAAGTCGCTGCTTCTAACACCAGAGAATACGGAAGAGCTAATTTGTCTTACATCAAAGAGGATGAAGTTTTTTTCGAAGGTGTTTCTGAAAACAGCCAAGTTTGGATGAGCCATAGCGATAGTATCAAAGGGTTGCCAACTGGAGGAATAAAGTTAGCAAGCACACACGATGTAGAATTTGCTGCTTACAAAATCGAAGGAGAAACAACTTATGCCATTCAATACCATCCCGAAGTTTTTCATTCTACGGATGGATCCAAAATGCTAGAGAATTTCTTGGTAAAAATTGCAGAAGTTCCTCAAAATTTCACGCCAAACGCTTTTGTTGAAGAAATCGTGGCTGAAATGAAAGAAAAAATTGGAAATGACAAAGTAGTTCTAGGCCTTTCTGGAGGTGTAGATTCAACCGTTGCGGCCGTTTTATTGCACCAAGCTATTGGTAAAAACTTATATTGCATTTTTGTGAATAATGGTTTGCTTCGCAAAAATGAGTTTCAAAGCGTTTTAGACCAATACGAAGGAATGGGTTTGAATGTGAAAGGAGTCGATGCTTCTCAACGTTTTTACGATGCTTTGGCAGGAGTTACAGATCCAGAGTTAAAAAGAAAAGCTATTGGCAATGCTTTTATCGAAGTTTTCGATGCTGAATCCTATCGTATTGAAGATGTAAAATGGTTGGCACAAGGAACTATTTATCCTGATGTTATTGAATCGGTTTCGGTAAAAGGACCATCGGCAACGATTAAATCGCATCATAATGTGGGCGGATTGCCCGATTATATGAAATTAAAAATTGTGGAACCTTTGCGAATGCTTTTCAAAGATGAGGTGCGTAGAGTAGGAGCAACTTTAGGAATTGATGCTGAATTATTAGGAAGACATCCTTTTCCAGGTCCAGGATTATCCATTAGAATATTAGGAGATATTACACTCGAAAAAGTGCAAATCTTGCAAGATGTAGATAAAGTGTTTATCGACGGTTTGAAATCTTGGGGATTGTACGATAAAGTTTGGCAAGCCGGAGCTATTTTGCTTCCTGTAAACAGCGTGGGAGTTATGGGCGATGAGCGTACTTACGAAAAAGTAGTAGCGCTTCGTGCAGTGCAATCGACTGACGGAATGACCGCTGACTGGGTTCATTTGCCTTATGAATTCTTGATGAAAGTGTCCAATGATATAATAAATAAGGTAAAAGGCGTTAATAGAGTAGTCTATGACATCAGTTCAAAACCGCCTGCAACTATCGAATGGGAATAAAACAATTATACTCTTTCTCAGGGATAATTTATGTGAATTATATAAAAACGGTATCAGATTTTGGAATAAAATTTGATACCGTTTTGCTATCTTTGAAAAACTAATTTTTTTACAATAACAAAAGGATGAAATATTTTATAACGGTTTGTTTGGCTAGTTTGGTTTTTTCTTTAAACGGATTTTCCCAAGAAAAAAGCATTACTCATAAGGTTGAAAAAGGGGAAACAATTGCCCAAATTGCTCAAAAATACAATGTCACTCCTTATGATATTTATAAATTAAATCCAGACGCACAGGCTGGTTTGAAACCAAATAGCGTTTTGCTAATTCCAAAAAAAGGAACAACTCCAAAAGTATCTTCGCAAGCCAAAACGCATAAAGTGGCACCCAAAGAAACTTTATTTGGTATCGAAAAAGAATACGGAGTTACAGACGAAGCTTTGAAGAAAGCCAATCCGGAATTAGAAAAATTAGGATTGCAAATTGGACAAACCCTTGTTATTCCTTCGAATTCGGGTTCTAAAACTGTGGCTCCAACTCCAGAAAAAGTTGTTTATCACGAAGTCCTTCCAAAGGAAACCAAATATTCTATTGCCAAACAATACGGAATTACCATTGAAGAATTGGAAAAACGAAATCCGGAAGTGATTCCTAATTTGCCCATTGGATACAAATTAATAATTAAAGGAACTGCACCAAAAACGGATAAAGTTGCAATGGTTGAACCAAAAAAAGAAACACCAAAACTAGTTTCACCAAAGGTTTCTCCAACAATTAATTATATTGATTATGTGGTAAAGCCGAAAGAAACTTTATACAGCTTGTCAAAAATGTCTGGTTTGGCGCAAGACGAATTGGTTAAATTGAATCCGACTTTGTCCAATGGGGTTGAAATAGGAATGATTATAAAAGTACCAGCAACAGCTTCGATTCCGCAGGAAATGGAAACTAAAAAAGAATATGCCTCTTTGTCTAAAAAAACCAATGCGAATGGCAGAAAACAATTGATTTTGCTATTGCCTTTCAATATGTCAAAAATTGAAGGCGATACTATAAATTCGACAGCAATGCGATTAAAAAAAGACAAGTTTCTGAATATGACTTTGGATTTTTATTCTGGCGCTTTGATGGCTATTGATTCTGCAAAAAGTCTGGGAATTAATGTTGATGTTAAAATTTTTGATTCACAGGAAACCAAAAACGCTTCGAATATTTCCAATATCAATCAGGAAAATAATTTGGAAAATGCCGATGCTATAATTGGTCCTTTTTACCAGAATAATGTCGAAAAAACAGCCGAATTATTGGCTAAAAACAATGTCCCTGTAATTTCGCCCTTGTCTAAAGATATTGGAAATTCCTTCCCCAATTTGTACCAAACCATTCCAACAAATGAAGCCTTAAAAAATGCTATTTTCGATTTTATGAGAGCAAAAGGAGGGAATATTATTGCGGTTGTGGACAAAAAGAAAGAATCTGTTAGAAAATACATTCAGGAAAATCAAAAAGGAGTTCAATTTGCAGCACTTCAGGAAAACGGAAGTTTGTCTGCCGAAAGTTTGAAAGGTTTGTTCGTAAAAGACAAAACAAATTATGTGGTTATGGAAACCGCCAATACCGGAATGATAAAATCGACAATGGCAGCAATGATGAGCGTTATGGCGAATTACAAAGTGCAGTTGGTTATTTTAGAACCTAACGAAACTTTGGATACCGATGAAATTAATTTTGAAAATTTGACGAAACTAAATTTGATGTATCCTTCCATAACTCGTGAAAACGAATCTCCCGAAGCTAAAATTTTCGAAAAAGAATACAGAAAAGACAACAAGATTTCCCCAAGCACTTATGCAACTCGTGGTTTTGACGTGACTTTTGATACCATGATGCGATTGTCGCAAGATAAAAGTTATCAGGAAACCGCAGATTCCATCGCAACGGAACAAGTGGACAATAAGTTTGAATATTACAAAAAAGCAGACGGTGGTTATACCAATAAAGGGATTTATATCTTGTATTACGACACCGATTTAACCATAAAAGAAGCTCACTAATGACCTCAAAAGTAACTTATTTAGGCGATTTGAGAACATCGTCTATTCACTTGCAATCAGGAAGCGAAATCATCTCGGATGCGCCATTGGACAACAACGGAAAAGGCGAAGCTTTTTCGCCAACAGATACTGTAGCCAATGCTTTGGCCAGTTGTATGATGACCGTTATGGGAATAAAAGCAAGAGATTTAAATGTTGATTTCACTGGTTCTACAGCTGCTGTTACCAAAATTATGCAAGCCGAACCAAGAAGAATCAGCGCTATAGAAATCGTTTTTGACATGAATGTTTCCACTGACGATAAAACAAAAACTATTCTGGAGAGAACTGCAATGACTTGTCCGGTTTTCTTGAGTTTGAACACAGAAATTGATAAGAGAATTAGTTTTAATTGGAAGTAGTAAATAGTATTCTGCGATAATAATCAGTTTACAGGTTAACTTTAAACTTTCGGATCTTAAACTTTTAAACTTGGAACAAAACCAAAAGCAACTCATCAAACTTGCTCACACCAAAATGCCTTTTGGCAAATACGAAGGCAAATATCTCATCGATTTACCGGAGTATTATGTGGTTTGGTATTCCAATAAAGGTTTTCCAAAAGGAGAGCTTGGACAACAGCTACAATTGGTTTACGAGCTAAAACTCAACGGACTCGAAGAGTTGATTCGGAATATTAAAAAACGTTATCCAAAACCGTAGTTTTAGCTATTAATTTCCAAATCACGAATGTAATCTCCATATTCCAAATAGAACATTTCGATGGCATGCATTTTCTCGTTGAAAAACTCGAATATTTCATCCCAATACTTTCTATTACTGACACTTACTCCTGTTTTTTCAACCCAAACACGACTGATGGTTTTGCCGTTTTCAAGCACAAAGTTTTTTTCAAACACCAAATCTTTGACAAAATCATCTTCCAAAATGCTTTTTAAGGATTCCAGTTTTTCAAAATAGATTTTTCGTTTGTCATCATTTCGATGCTCAATGTCAATTAGTACCTGAGCTTTTTTATTGTCAACATAAAATTTAAAAGAAAAGTCCTTAATTTTTGTATCATACAAGACCCATTTTCGGGGATATTTTTCTGCAAAATCAATCCAGAATTCTCGCTTTAATCTTTGAGTTTCCTCTTTGCTATACATTTATAGTTTATGGTTTGTAGTTTATTGTTTTTGAAATTGCGATTGCCATTGCGATTGATATTGAAATTGTCAGTGAAATTTGTTTTCACTAATTTTTAGACTATATTTATGACAGTTTATAATATACAAAAATAGACTTTGATTATGGATTTTCAAGATTTTTTAAAATATGTTCCGAAATTTTTTGAAGTACCTCTTCCTGCCAGTGAAGCGCATTTCAGAATGGCTCCATTAGAAAGAATTGAGGGAATGAAAAACCTAAAAATTGAAGACAAAAATCCAAAAATTGCAGCTGTAATGATGTTGTTTTATCCTAAAAATGGGAGAACACATTTGGTTCTTATTGTTCGAAATTCTTATGAAGGAGTTCATTCTGGACAAATAGCATTTCCCGGTGGAAAATATGAATCTGTAGATCAAACTTTTGAGCAAACCGCTTTGCGTGAAACCCAAGAAGAAATAGGAATTTCTCCCGAAAGTATTGAAATCATAATGCCTTTTACCAATTTGTATATTCAACCCAGTAATTTCCTGGTACATCCTTATCTGGGAATTTGTAGAGAGGAAATTATTTTTTATCCTGATGTTAATGAAGTAGCGAAAATAATCGAATTGCCATTATCCGATTTTTTGGATGAAAATTTAGTTATAAGTACCAAAATTTCAACTTCTTATGCTGAAAACATGGTTATTCCTGCTTTTAAAATTAATGAACACATCGTTTGGGGCGCTACAGCAATGATGTTGAGCGAGTTAAAAGAAGTCTTAAAAAAAGTACTTTAATTTATTAGTTTTCGTAAGTTTGTCGTCCAAATACACACAAAACACAATTTTTTATGGGATTATTTAAGAGAAATCCATTTGGGCACATTCTATTTATTAAAAAATTTTTAATTCGGATTTTTGCTGTTTTAACACACAGACGATACAGAGGATTCAATAGTTTGAAGATAGAAGGTTCTGAAATTATCAAAACGTTGCCAGATACGAATGTCCTTTTTATATCCAATCATCAAACTTATTTTGCTGATGTGGTTGCAATGTTTCACGTCTTTAATGCTAGTTTAAGCGGTCGTCAGGATTCCATAAAAAATATTGGATACATTTGGCAGCCCAAAATGAACATCTATTATGTGGCTGCAAAAGAAACGATGCAAGCAGGTTTACTGCCACGAATTATGGCTTATGTTGGCGCTATTACCGTAGAAAGAACTTGGCGTTCTTGTGGTAAAGATGTAACTGAAAAAAAAGAAGTGAATCCAAATGACACCGAGAATATTAAAATTGCTCTAAATGATGGCTGGGTAATTACTTTTCCACAAGGAACAACAAAATCATTCAAACCGGTTCGAAAAGGAACTGCGCATATCATTAAGCAATACAGACCAGTTGTGGTTCCAATTGTAATCGACGGATTCCGACGTTCGTTTGACAAAAAAGGATTGCGGATGAAAAAGAAAGATATTTTGCAATCTTTCATCATCAAGCCTCCATTAGAAATTGATTATGAGAATGATACTGTTGATCAAATTGTTGAAAAAGTAGAATATGCCATAGAGCAACATCCATCCTTTTTAAAAGTGATTCCCACAGAAGAAATAAAAGCTGCTGAAGAACTAAATAAATTAAGAAAGTGGGAATACTAAAAAAAAGAGGCTTCAAAAGCCTCTTTTTTTTTATAAATCTATTTTCTTTAACTAACTATAATTTCTATACAATCTTTTGAGTAAAATTCCGTAAAGCAGTCTGTAGAA
>JAEMQE010000178.1 GCA_022758945.1 Lentimicrobium sp.
GTCAAAGTTCAAAACTTTGACAAAGGTGTTGAAATCCCAATAGTCATAAATAGCCCCGATTGCAGCGGCATCCTTTTATACCCTGTCAGGGTTCAAAACCCTGACAGGGTATAAAAGATATAGCGAAAAGCGGGAGCAGAGCCCATAAAAACCTCAAAAAGTCTTGCTCCTAAAAATCAATCCATTATCTCTGGAGAATTATTTTGCAGTTCAAAATAAAAGGATTACTTTTGCACACCTTTTGGTGAATAAGAGTTTCCTTTGGGTAAAAACTAATTATACAAACAACTTCTGTTGTTTTCTAGCACGTTATGAAACTCGAGAAAATGCAGAATACAAATTTTTAATCAGCATGTCTGAACAATTAAAATCACAAGAAGAGTTTTTAGCAAATTTTAACTGGCACAACTTTGAAGAAGGTATTGATGCCGTAGATGAGAAAAACTTACAAGAATTCGAAGACCTAGTTTCAAAAACTTTTATCGCGACAGATCAAGAGGAAGTAGTAGAAGGTATCGTTGTTAGAATTACGGATAGAGACGTTATCGTTGATATCAACGCAAAATCGGAAGGTGTTATTTCATTGAACGAATTCCGTTACAATCCAGCACTTAAAGTAGGTGACAAAGTAGAAGTATTGATTGACATCCGTGAGGATAAAACAGGTCAGTTGGTATTATCTCACAGAAAAGCACGTACTATCAAATCATGGGATAGAGTTATTTCGGCTAACGAAACAGGAGAAATCGTTAATGGTTTTGTAAAATGCAGAACTAAAGGTGGTATGATCGTGGACGTTTTCGGAATTGAAGCTTTCCTTCCAGGTTCTCAAATTGATGTTAAACCAATTAGAGATTACGATGTATATGTAAACAAAATGATGGAATTCAAAGTGGTAAAAATCAACCACGAATTCAAAAATGTTGTTGTATCTCACAAAGCGCTTATTGAAGCGGATATTGAAGTACAGAAAAAAGAAATCATCGGAAAATTACAAAAAGGACAAGTATTAGAAGGTGTTGTTAAAAACATTACTTCTTACGGTGTGTTTATTGACCTTGGTGGTGTTGATGGATTAATCCACATTACTGACCTTTCTTGGTCAAGAATCAACCATCCATCTGAAGTTCTTGAGTTAGATCAAGTTCTTAACGTGGTTATCCTTGATTTTGATGATGAGAAAACAAGAATCCAATTAGGATTGAAACAATTGAACGCTCACCCTTGGGATGCTCTTGACGCTAAATTAGCTATTGGAGACAAAGTAAAAGGTAAAGTAGTAGTTATCGCTGATTACGGTGCATTTATTGAAGTTGCTGAAGGTGTTGAAGGTTTGATCCACGTTTCTGAAATGTCATGGTCAACTCATTTACGTTCTGCTCAAGATTTCGTAAAAGTAGGTGATGTTGTTGAAGCTGTTATCTTAACTCTTGATAGAGACGATCGTAAAATGTCATTGGGTATCAAACAATTGACTCCAGATCCTTGGACTGATATTACTTCTAAATACCCAGTAGGTTCTAAACATGTAGGTATCGTAAGAAACTTTACAAACTTTGGAATTTTCGTAGAATTGGAAGAAGGAATTGATGGGTTAATCTACATTTCTGACCTTTCTTGGACTAAGAAAATCAAACACCCATCTGAATTTGTAAATGTTGGTGAAAAATTGGACGTAGTAGTATTAGAATTAGATGTTGAAGGACGTAAATTATCTTTAGGTCACAAACAAACTACTGCTAATCCTTGGGATCAATACGAAGATTCATTCGCAGTTGGAACTATCCACACAGGTGAAATCTCTGAAATTGTTGACAAAGGAGCTACTGTAGAATTCGGAGAAGATATCGTTGCTTTCATTCCTACACGTCACCTTGAAAAAGAAGACGGAAAGAAATTGAAAAAAGGCGAATCTGCTGATTTCAAAGTAATCGAGTTCAACAAAGAATTCAAAAGAGTAGTAGCATCTCACACGGCTATTTTCCGTGAAGAAGAAGAGAAAGCTGTTAAAGCGGTCGCAGAAGCAGTGGCAGCAAATACAAATGCTCCAGCTTCGACTCTTGGTGATGCCAATGATATTCTTGCTGGTTTGAAAGCCAAAATGGAAAAAAACGAGAAAAAGAAATAATCTAATTTCTTGATTTTGAATATAGAAAGCTCCGCAATTTGCGGAGTTTTTTTTTGCCACAGATTTTACAGATTTTCACAGATTTTTTTGATTGTGGAGATTTGTATTTAATTTACCAAAAATTTCATTTGTGATAAGATGCTTTTTTTGCTCATTAGAAATATACAAAAAACAAATGAATATTTTTAAAAGTAAAAATGCCAATCCTAAAATCAGGATTGGCATTTTATATTAAACAGAACTTAAATGATCTTAAATACCTTATATGGTTAATTAAATTACCTCAAACTAGCGCCCAGTTCCGTTTCTAAATTCTTTTGCAACTTGCCCATAATTTTGTCAATTTGAACATCGGTCAGGGTTTTGGTGTTGTCCTGAATGGTGAAACTCACTGCGTAGGATTTCTTTCCTTCCGGAAGATTCTTACCTTGGTACACATCGAATAAATTAATGTCTTTCAATAATGATTTCTCTGTTTGTCTGGCAATGTTATAGATAGCATCAAAAGAAACACTGTCATCCAATAGCAAGGACAAATCTCTGCGCACTTCAGGATATTTAGGAATTTCGGTATATTTGATTTTATTGGAAAGTAATTTTAAAATCAAAGCCCAATTGAAATCGGCGAACAAAACTTCTTGTTTAATGTCAAAATGTTTCAATATTGATTTTTTGACTACGCCATATTCTACCAAAATATCATTTCCAAAACCAATCGCGATTCCTTCCGAAAAAACATCGGAAGTTACAGGCAGATTTTGTGTTTTTTGAATGCCCAATCTCGAAAGCACGCCGTTTACATAGCCTTTGAATAAAAAGAAATTCGAAGGTTTTAGTGCATTTGTCCAACTTTCCTGATTACGATTTCCAGTAACAAACATCGTCAAATGTTTGTGTTCTTCGTAACCGGTTTCGAATTTATGATAAGATTTTCCGAATTCGAAAAATTTCAAATCTGAATTTCTACGGTTGATGTTATACGATAACGCTTCGAGTCCAGAGAACAACAGCGATTGACGCATTGCTGCCAAATCATTACTCAAAGGGTTTAGAATTATGACATTGTGTTCCTCTTTCAATATTTCCGACAATTGAACGTAAGATGCTGTTGTCAAGGAATTGGCCATCATTTCATTAAATCCTTGTGAATTCAATTGGGTGGCAATTACATTTTGCACTTTATAATCTTCTGTTCTCGGAGCAATGGAAACCGTAGCATTCAGTTTCTCCGAGAATTTGATATTGTTGTAGCCATAAACTCGAAGGATTTCTTCAATAACATCAATTTCTCTTTGTACATCAACGCGATAAGCCGGAATTATCAAGCCTAAACCAGCGTCAGAAACACTATTAATTTTGATTTCTAAGGAAGCCAAAATATTTTTAATAATTTCCTTTGGCAATTCCTGACCAATAATTTTCTTTACATTATTGAAGTTCAAAAACACAGGAAAATCTTCAATTTTCTTTGGATAAACATCGACAATATCTGATGTGATTTCACCTCCAGCGACTTCCTGAATCAACAAAGCGGCACGTTTCAAGGCGTATTCCGTGATGGTCGGGTCAATTCCTCTTTCAAATCTGAACGAAGCGTCGGTATTTAATTGATGTCTTTTGGCACTTTTTCGAATGCTCACAGGATTAAAATAGGCGCTTTCGAGGAAAATAGCAGTAGTCGTTTCAGAAACACCTGAACTTTTTCCGCCAAAAACTCCAGCGATACACAAAGGGCCGTTTTCGTCGCAAATCATTAAGTCTTCTTCGTGCAAACTTCTTTCCACATCATCAAGCGTAGTAAATTTGGTTCCAGAAGGAAGTGTTTTTACAATTATTTTTCCACTGATTTTTGAAGCATCAAAAGCGTGCAGTGGTTGTCCTAATTCGTGTAAGACATAATTGGTAACATCAACAATATTATTTTTTGGATTTATTCCAATGGCTTTCAATCTATTTTGAAGCCAGCTTGGGGATGGTTTTATGGTAATTCCGGAAATCGTAACTCCACAGTATCTTGGAGCTAACAGCGTTTTTTCTACTTTTACATCAATCTTCAAGATTCTTTTATCTACTCTAAAGTTGCTCACAGATGGAGTAATAAATTCTACATTAACACCAGTTTGCGATAAACCAGCTCTTAAATCACGAGCAGTTCCAAGATGACTCATTGCATCAGCACGATTGGGAGTAAGTCCAATTTCGAAAACTTCGTCATTTTCAATTTTAAAAACACTTGCAGCCGTTGTTCCAGCTTTTATTGCATTGTCAAGAATCATAATACCCTCGTGACTTTCTCCAAGACCTAATTCATCTTCGGCGCAAATCATTCCGTGGCTTTCCTGACCTCGGATTTTTCCTTTTTTTATTTGAAATGAAACACCTTCTTTATCGTATAAAGTGGTTCCAATGGTGGCAACAGGCACTTTTTGACCAGCAGCAACATTGGGTGCACCACAAACAATTTGAATCGGAATTCCATCCCCTAAATCTACTGTGGTAACTTTCAAACGGTCAGCATCAGGATGTTGGACACAAGTAAGAACGTGCCCCACGATTATACCTTCTAATCCTCCTTTTACAGATTGATATTTTTCGACCATTTCTACTTCCAGACCTAAATCTGTTAGCAAAGCAGCTGTTTCTTCGGATTTCCAGTCTATTTTAATGAATTGTTTTAACCAGTTGTAAGATATTTTCATTGTGTTTTATATGAATTTTCAAAGTGGCAAATATAATCAATGTTTCTTGAGGTTCAAAGTTAGAAACAAACAAACTTTGAAACACTTTGTATGAATTATTAACTCAAAATTTATTCTACAAAAGGTTTTTAAAATGTAAGACTTCCAGCTAGTTCTTTCAATAAAATTTCGGTTAATTTAGCTTGAAATTGCGCATTGCTGTAATTTACTTTGGCATTGATATAATTCAACTGAGCCGTTCTGAATTCCAATGTGGTTATGGTTCCAATACGGAATTTATCTACCGTAATTTCTAAGTTTTGCTTTGCAATAGCTTCGTTTTCGTATTCTAAATCAATTAATTCCAGATTAGTCAAATAGGTTTGATAATAGGCTGTTAATTGTGAATTCAGTTTTTGATTTTGTTGGTCGATTGCTAATTTCGCATTGTCAATTTCCATTTTGGCAATTTTTTCATTTCGGTTTTGTGTAAATCCATCAAACAAATTTAATGATGCTTTAAAACCGTAATTGAGTCCCTGCGCTGAAGATTGTGTTGTAAAACCAAGGCCTGATTTGCTTTCTGAAAAGACATAACCCGTTGTCAAGTTTACCGTTGGATATCGCTCGCCTTTTATTTGTTTTAATTGCAATTCCGAAATTCTTTGGTTGATGATTTGGGTTTCCAGTTCTGGATTTTGTTTTTCGGCCAAAGCAGTTAATTCCGGAAGCAGTAAACTTTTGTCCACAGCAATATCATCGACTACTTTGAATTCAATTTTTGAATCCCGAGCCATCACTTGGTTTAACAAAATTTTTGTGTTGGCATACGATTCTTTCTGTCTTAATTGATTTGTTTTGTCCGTATTCAGGTCAACTTGTGCATTTAAAACCTCTAATTTTGATGCTTTTCCAATTGTAAAACGGTTTTTTGCCAAAGTCAATCGTTGATTTGAAATTTCAATAGTTGTATCCAATGCCGCCAATTGTTGTTGCTGGTTTACCAATTGAAAATAGACCGTATTTAAGTTGCTTATTTTTGATATGATAGTCAGTTTTAGTTGGGTTTCACCCAATTTTTGCAATTCTTTTAATTGGTCTAATTTAGCAAACATTTTAAAACCGTCAAAAATGGTCCAATCTAAACCAACTCCATAATTCAAACTGCTGTTTTTAGCATTATCCAGTGAATTTACTGTTCCGTCGGAACGTGTTTGCGAAAGGTTTTGAATGCCGTTATTGTCCACAACACTTGCCGTTACTACGGGTAACATTCCAGCGTTTCCAGAGGATACATTGGTTTTGTCAATGTTCAAATTGTTGGAAGCAATTTTGATTTCATAATTATTTTCCAATGCTATTTTCACGGCATCTTCAATAGTTAGGATTTCTTGAGCATTTATTTTTACAATGCAAAAGAAGCATAAAACCAGACTTCGAATTGTATTTTTAGTATTCATATTTTGTTATTTTTTTGCCACGAATTTATATTAAAAAAATCAGCCACGAATTACACGAATTCACACGAATTGCTTCTTATAATTTTTAAAAAATTAGTGAAAATTCGTGACCCGAGACCAAAGGTTGAACAGGCGAAGCAAATTCGTAAAAAAAAAATCTATTTACTTTCTTTTTCATATTCTTCGATATGATCAAATTCAGGATAATGTTTTCTGGCTTTTGACCACATTAAATACAAGGCTGGAATTACAAACAAGGTTAAAACTAAGGAGAAAATTGTACCACCTACGATAACAACTCCCATTCCCATTCTACTTTTTGATGCTGCGCCAAGTGACATTGCAATTGGCAAAGCTCCCAATGAAATCGCTAAACTGGTCATTAAAATTGGTCTGAGTCGTGCTTCTGCCGCTTCCATAATAGCTTCAAATTTTGGTTTTCCCAATTCTCGCAATTGATTGGCAAATTCCACAATTAAAATTCCATTTTTGGTTACCAAACCAATCAGCATTACTGTTCCAATCTGGCTAAAAATATTCCAAGTTTGGCCGAACAGCCATAGTGAAAATAAAGCTCCTGCAACAGCCATTGGTACAGTCAAAATAATGATGAAAGGATCAACAAAACTTTCGAATTGTGCCGCCAAAATTAAAAATATCAATAACAAAGCCAGTCCAAAAGCAAAAGAAGTATTGGAACTACTTTCTACAAAATCTCTTGATTCTCCTCCTAAATCAGTGGTGAAAGTATCGTCCAAGACTTTGGCTTTTATTTCATTCATTGCATCAATTCCGTCGCTTATACTTTTGCCTGGAGCAAGCCCCGCCGAAACTGTTGCCGACATATATCGATTATTATGGAACAACTGTGGCGGATTGCTTTTTTCCTCGATGGTCACCACATTGTCCATTTGGATCAATTCTCCTTTGTTATTTTTGACAAACATCGAAGTTAAATCTAATGGTTTCGAACGGTCTTTTTGGTCAAATTGTCCAATCACTTGATATTGTTTTCCATTTCTCATAAAATAGCCAAAACGTTGACCACTTAATGAAAGTTGCAAAGTTTGAGCAATATCAATTACAGAAATTCCCAAACTTTCCGCTTTTTCTCTGTCGATAGTAACATTGATTTCGGGTTTGTTGAATTTCAGATTGACATCTGTAATCGAAAAAGTTTCGTTTTTTGCCGCTTCGTCCATAAATAATGGAATTTTTTCTTGTAATTTTTCAAAGTTTGGAGCCTGAATAATATACTGAATAGGCAAGCCTCCACGTCTGTTTACAGAAATCGTAGGTTGTTCCGTTACCGAAGTCTTGGCTTCCGGATATTTCTTGGTCCATTTAGTTAATTTATCGGCTATTTCTTTTTGAGTTCTTTTTCTTTCGCTCGGATCCACTAATGCAATTCTAACTCTTCCGCTGTTGGAAGCTGAAGCAATGAAACCCGGTGAAGTGATTACTAAAGCCACTTTTTTCTCCGGAATTGAATCGTCAACTAATTTTGAAATTTCCTGCATAAACCGATCGGTGTATTCATACGAAGAACCTTCAGCAGTAGTCACACTCATTATTATTGCACTTCTATCATCATAAGGTGCAGTTTCTTTTTGGATTAAATTAAAAAATAAAACAATCAATCCAAAACAGACAAACAATATAGGGAAACTCAACCATTTTTTTTTCATAAAACGCTCTAAAGCACTGGCATAAACGCTGTTTAATTTTTGAAAATAAGGTTCCGTGGCAATATAAAATTTTGATTTTTTTTGTTCGCCGCCTTTCATTAAATAAGCGTTCAACATCGGTGTTAAAGTAAGAGAAACAAAAGCAGAAACCAATACTGCGGCTCCAATGACGACGCCAAATTCCCTAAACAATCGTCCCACAAATCCTTCGAGAAAAATTACCGGCAAAAATACTGCTGCCAAGGTTATGGAAATAGAAATTACGGCAAAAAAGATTTCATTTGAGCCTTTGATTGCGGCTTCAATTGGCGACATTCCTTCTTCCACTTTTTTGAAAATATTTTCGGTTACTACAATTCCATCATCAACCACCAAACCTGTTGCCAGAACAACTGCTAGTAACGTCAGTACGTTTATCGAAAATCCAAAAAGCCACATAATAAAGAAAGTCGCAATTAATGAAACCGGAATATCGATTAAAGGACGGAAAGCAATTGCCCAATCTCTAAAAAATAAGTAGATAATTAAAATTACCAGAATTAATGAAATTCCTAATGTTTCCGCTACTTCAAGAACTGATTTTTTTACAAAAACCGTAGTGTCAATGGCAACATTGAGTTTGATATCCTTTGGTAAATCTTTTTTTAAATTTTCTAATTGTTTGTAAAATTCCTTTGAGATGTCAAGATAATTGGCTCCTGGCATTGGCACAATCCCAATTCCAACTAATGGTAAACCAGATTGAGAAAGTCTGGTTTCAATGTTTTCAGGACCAAGAACAGCCGAGCCTACATCGCTCAAACGAACTATTTTTTCGCCATCAGTACGAATAATAATATTGTTGAATTCTTCGGGAGTTGAAAGATTTCCAACTGTTTTTACTGTCAATTCCGTGTTATTTCCAGTTAATTTTCCAGACGGCAATTCCACATTTTGATTGTTCAAAGCATCTCTCACTTCGGAAACTGTACAGCCATAAGAAGCTAATTTTATAGGGTCAATCCACAAACGCATTGCGAATTTCTTTTGCCCCCAAATTTGAACGCCACTGACACCTGGAATGGTTTCCATTCGTTGTGAAATCACATTTTCGGCATAATCGCTGAGTTCCAATTCGTTTCTAGAATCAGATTGAATAGTCATCGAAATGATGGCATCACTATTGGCATCAGCCTTAGAAACTACTGGTGGCGCATCAATATCTTTGGGCAAACTTCTTACGGCTTGTGAAACTTTGTCCCGAACGTCATTTGCAGCTTCTTCCAGATTTTTATTCAAATTGAATTCGATTGTAATATTGCTACTTCCTTGTGTGCTCGAAGAAGTTATGTTACGAATGCCGTCAATCGAATTGATTGCTTTTTCAAGTGGTTCTGTGATTTGAGATTCGATAATATCCGAATTGGCTCCCGAATAATTCGTTCGAATCGAAATTTGTGCAGGATCTATCGAAGGAAATTCTCTAACGCCCAGAAAGCTGTAGCCAATAATTCCAAACAAAACGATGGTTAGGTTTAGAACGATGGTCAAAACGGGTCTTTTTATGCTTATGGTGGATAAACTCATTGAGATTTTAGATTTTAGACTTTAGACTTTAGATTGAAGAATTAGAGATTTATAGTAATCTAAAATCTGCAATCTTAAATCTAAAATTATTTTACTTTCACTTTTACGGCATCATCTTCTTTTAATGACATTACACCGGTTGTTATAAGTGTGTCACCCGTTTTTAAACCTGAAAGGACTAAGATGGAAGCATCCGTTCTAGTGGCTGTTTCGACCATTATTTCTTTGGCTTTACCCTTATTTGAAATTAGGACTTTCTTTCCGTTTTGAACCGGAATAATGGCTTCGGATGGAATCACAATGGCATCCTTAATGATGTCCAAAGGCAATTCTACATTGGCAAAAGTACCCGGTAATAGTTTTCCATCTTTATTTTCGGCGATGGCACGAACTTGCAATGTTCTGGTTTCGATTTGAACTTCGGGTTCAATTGCATAAATTTTAGCGCTATATTTTTCCGTTGAACCTGCAACTGTAAAACTTAAATTAGAATTGGGTCTTACTTGATTGGCATATTTTTCAGGAATAGAAAAAGTGATTTTTAATTTACTGATGTTGATTAATTTGGCAACCAAAAGGTTAGGAGTGATATAAGTTCCCGGCGAAATGGAACGCAATCCTATCTTTCCAGAAAAAGGAGCTTTTACCGAAGTTTTAGCAATTTGC
Source organism: Lentimicrobium sp. (assembly GCA_022758945.1). Lineage (GTDB taxonomy): Bacteria > Bacteroidota > Bacteroidia > Flavobacteriales > Flavobacteriaceae > Flavobacterium. The sequence goes on from JAEMQE010000178.1 coordinate 10,187, forward strand.
GCTTGAATTAATTGGATTTGGGCTTGCGCCAATTTGAAATCGGCTCTGGCCACATCGTATTCCTCTTGGCTTATGGCTTCTTTTTCGAGCAACAATTTGGCTCTTCTTTCATTTTCTGAAGCCAATCCTTGCTTTGTTTTGGCTTGAGCCAATTGAGCTCTTAACTCCAAATCATTTACTTTGAAAAGCAATTGTCCTTTACTTACGTTGCTTCCCTCTTTAAAATAAATACCTTCAACAATTCCTGAAATTTCAGAACGAATATCTACTTGTTCGTTGGCTTCAATGGATCCAGAAAGAGAAAGATTATTGTCGAAAGTTTGTGTTTTAACGACAATTCCGCTAACGGTCATCGTTTTGTTTTTTCCGCCTTTGTCTTTTGAATCGTCGTTTTTGTTTTTGTTTGAGATAATTCTGTACCCTATAAAAGCACCAAACCCAATTATTAGTATGGTATAAATAATATGTTTTAGTTTCATATGTAATATTTATTGTTTTTTATTGGTCATATGTAATTCGCATATATCTTTTCAGTGTTTAAACTTAATTTCCGTTATGCTCATTTCATAATTTATTAAAAAAGTGAGATTAGACTTCACTTGTTAAGTTAAAAAGACAAATTTAAGTTTTAGAATTTGGAATAAAGGGAGTTTTGCCAATTATTTAACAACTTATAAGCAAATATTAATATTCGAAAAAAAGACCTTTTCTACGACTATCAAATTATAAAATAGTTTAACTTAAAATTTAAAAATCCGTTTTAATCTGTGTTTTTACGAAGTAAATTCGTTTTATCAGCGTGCAATTTTTTCATAATTTAACTAATGTAATTCCAAATAGTTGCCTTTTTAGTCAATTCGATATAAGTGGCTCTTAAAACAGCATTTTCAGGTTTTTGCATTGGAGCATCGTCCTTCAAAATTTTTAAGGCATAATTCCGTGCCAATATCAAAATATCTCTATCCCGAACAATATCGGCAATTTGGAGATTCAGAACGCCACTTTGTTGGGTTCCCATTAAATCGCCGGGACCTCGGAGTTTGAGATCGACTTCGGCAATTTCGAAACCATCGTTAGTTTTGACCATCGTTTCCATTCGGGTTTTGCTGTCGGCGCTCAATTTGTGGCTCGTCATCAGGATGCAATAACTTTGCTCCGCACCACGACCCACGCGACCTCGAAGCTGATGCAATTGTGATAATCCAAAACGTTCCGCACTTTCTATAATCATTACGCTGGCATTCGGGATATTTACGCCCACTTCAATCACGGTTGTAGCTACCATAATATTGGTTTTTCCTTCAGCAAAGCGTTTCATTTCGGCATCTTTATCGGCAGGTTTCATTTTTCCGTGAAGGATGGAAATAGCATATTGTGGCAACGGAAAATCACGAGAAATGCTTTCGTAACCGTCCATCAAATCCTTTAAATCCATAGTTTTCGATTCTTCAATCAACGGATAGACAATATAAATTTGACGACCAAGAGCAATTTCATCTCGAATAAATTTCCAAACTTTCAAGCGATTGCTATCAAATCGATGTACGGTTTGAATGGGTTTTCTTCCCGGTGGCAATTCGTCGATTACCGAAATATCTAAATCACCATATAAACTCATTGCCAAAGTTCGAGGAATAGGTGTGGCGGTCATTACCAAAACGTGGGGCGGAATTTCGTTTTTCTTCCACAATTTCGAACGTTGTTCTACTCCAAAACGATGTTGCTCGTCAATCACAGCCAAGCCCAGATTTTGGAATTTTACCTTGTCTTCCAATAAAGCGTGTGTGCCAATCAGAATGTGTAAAGTTCCATTTTCGAGTTCTTCGTGAATGATTTTTCGAGCTGCAGTTTTGGTTGAGCCAGTAAGTATTTTTATATTGATATTCAATTCTTTAGCCAATTCTGTCAAACCATTAAAATGTTGGTTAGCCAAGATTTCTGTTGGCGCCATTAAACAGGATTGAAACCCGTTATCCAAGGCAATCAGCATACTCATTAGTGCCACGATTGTTTTCCCCGAACCCACATCGCCTTGCAACAATCGATTCATTTGGGCGTTGCTTCCCATATCGATTCGGATTTCTTTGATGACTCTTTTTTGGGCATTGGTTAACTCAAAAGGCAGGTGATTTTGGTAAAAATCATTGAAATATTCGCCCACTTTGGTAAACGGATGTCCTTTGATTTTGTGCTTTCGAATCAGGTTTTTAGTAATTAATTGCAATTGAATGTAGAACAATTCCTCAAATTTCAATCGGAATTGGGCTTTCGCCAAAGCTTCGGCACTTTTTGGAAAATGGATATTGAATAATGCGGCATTTTTTGGAATCAATTTTAATTCGGCTGTCAAATAAGCGGGTAAGGTTTCAGCGAATTTGGCTTGTGTTTCCTGAAACAATTGCTGCATCATTTTATTGATTACGCGATTGGAAATCCCTCTGTTTGCCAAGGTTTCCGTCGATGGATACACGGGTTGCATTGCCGAGCGAAGGCTTTGCTCGTGTTCTGCCATCAGCTCAATTTCAGGATGCGCCATATTGAAAGTATTCCCGAAAGAAGTACATTTTCCGAAAATCACGCACATTTCGTTGAGCTTTAAACTTTCGCGAATCCATTTGTGGCCTTGAAACCAAACGAGTTCCATCTGTCCCGTATCATCCACAAAAGTGGCGACTAATCTTTTCTGGTTTTTGCCAAATTCTACCGTTTTGATGTTGATAATTTTGCCGATAATCTGAACTTCGGCAACATTATTTTGCAACTCGTTAATCTTGTAATACCGTGTCCTGTCAATGTACCGATTCGGAAAAAAATTAAGCAAATCGCCATATTTATGAATTCCCAATTCCTTGCGCAGCAATGTGCCTCGGTTGGGACCGACGCCTTTGAGGTATTCGATGGGAGTTTCCAGGAGGTTTTGCTGCATACTGTTTATTTGGATACGGATGACACGGATTTACTTCGTAAAAACACGGATTAAAACGGATATTTAATTTGATGAAGCGAAGATAGTTTTTTGTTTGGAAATTAGGAAATACAATTGTTTGGTATTGGAAGTAGGAAAAAGTATATTTGAGTTCTTAAATCAATATTAAATGACAACTCATCTCGCACTGCTTCGTGGCATCAATGTTTCCGGACACAATATGATAAAAATGGAAGCTTTGAAAACCACTTTGGAAGCTATTGGTTTCCAAAATGTGCAAACCTATATTCAATCAGGAAATGTTTTTGTAGATACCAATGAAGAAAATGCTGCAGCCGTTGGGTTTAAAATTAAGCAGGAAATTTTCAAAGTGTTTGGTCACGAAGTGCCTATTGTTGTTATCGGTAAAGCCGATTTAGAAGTTTGTTTCAAGAACAATCCTTTTTTGAAAGAAAAGGAATTAGATATAAAAAAATTATATGTGGCTTTTGTTTCAACGATATTGCGTAGCGACAATATCAATGATTTGAAAATTAGTCAATTTAAACCTGACGAAGCCAGCATTGACGCCAATAGA
>JAEMQE010000282.1 GCA_022758945.1 Lentimicrobium sp.
TAAAAGGATTTTTTTATTCTATCAAGATCACGCTTTGTGTCTTGTTCTTTCAAAGATTCGCGTTTATCGTAGGTTTTTTTTCCTTTGCAAAGTCCAATTTCGAGTTTTGCCATTCCTTTTTCATTGGTAAACAATTTTAAAGGAACAATAGTCAAACCTTTGGCTTGAACACTTCTTGCCAAACCTTTTAGCTCTCTTTTGTTCAGTAAAAGTTTGCGTTCGCTTCTGGCTTTGTGGTTAAATTGGTTGCCAAAAGCATATTCTTCAATATAGGTATTAATTGCAAAAAGTTCAGTGCCGTTAAATTCGCAAAAACTCTCAGTAATATTCGCTTTTCCTAACCGAATAGATTTAATTTCAGTTCCAGCTAAAACGATTCCAGCCGTAAATTTTTCGATTATTTCATAATCGAAACGGGCTCTTTTATTAAGTATGTTAATTGTTTTTAGCATTGGTTGGCAAATGTAGATACAAATGTATGAAACACCAAAGAAATATATAAAAATGCCATAAATTTGCAATATGGAAAAGCCGCTATCAAAAGACCCGCTTCATGGAATCACTTTACAAAAAATTTTAGAACAACTTGTCGATTATTATGGATTCGACACCTTGAGCGAATTAGTTAAAATCAAATGTTTTAATGATAATCCAAGCATAAAATCGAGTTTGACTTTCTTGCGAAAAACGGATTGGGCAAGAAAAAAAGTAGAAGAATTGTATATAAAAACGATACCTAAGTTTAAGGTTTAATTTAGTTTGTAGGAAATCATTATTCCACCACGATAAGGAAGCCAATCGCCACTTATGTTCCAATGTTCAGCTTTTTCATACCTTCCGGGAGTTCCATCATTATAGTATCCATGATAATATCCTTCATGCCAACCACCTCCGACAAAGAAATCAAGCATTAATCGATTATTTAATATTTTCTCATAACCAATTGTTGCTCCAAATTTGTACCCAAATCCATCTTCGTACATGTTTGTATCCCAATAGTTCCATTTTTGTAGTTGGTATCGATCTGCTCCTGCATGTCCTCCAAAATAAAAACCGTTGTATTTTTCCTGAAAATGATAGCGCACTTCCGCAATTAATGAATAAAATTTCATAGGGTGATGTCCATTGAATGATTCCCAAAATGAAGCCATAATGTCAGTCTGAAAAGTAATTTTCCGACCTATACTAGTTTCTACTCCAAAATTGGGAACAAGCACCAAAGCGGTGACTGCATTTCCTTTGATGTAAGTTTGAGATTGTGAATACAATGAAATTAATAGAAAAGTAAAAATAAGTAGTTTCTTCATAAATATATTTTACTAGTTTGTTATTCAATTCGGAATTTTACTAGTTTCGGCGACAAATATAGAGATAATTGTAAAGAATGAAGTAAACTTAGTGTTTATTCAAAATAGAATAAATAACTGTATCCAAAAACCGTCCTTCAAAGCATTCATTTTCTCTTAAATGAGCTTCTTTAACAAAACCATTTTTTCGCAAGACTTTCTCAGAAATATAATTTTCAGGATCGATGACGGCCTCAATTGAATGTAGCTTCATTATTTTAAAACCATATCTCACAACTTCTTTTATTGCCTCTGTGATGATTCCTTTTCCGTGATATTCCGGAAGCAACATATACCCAATTTCTGCTCTATAATGTTCCGGTTTTATTCTGTAATGTCCAATAAGACCTATTAGTTTTGGTTCGTCTTTTAAAGTAATTGCCCAATTTATTCCTTCATTAGTCTCAATTTTTGAATCTATAAGGGCAATATGTTCTAAAGCATCTTCTTTAGTTTGTAACAATGGTCTGGGAATGTATTTCATCGTTTCGGTATCAGAACGAAGAGCAAATATTTCGTTCGCATCGTCATTGACAATGCGTCTTAATTGCAAACGTTCTGTTTCAAGATTCGGAAATGGAGTAAAATTGATGTTTAACATATTTTATAAAATTTCAATACTAAAATTTGATTTAAAGGTTTCTTTTTTTTCCAAAAGTTGAATTCCTTCCTTTTTAGAAAAATCATCATATTCTTCTAATGTATCCGAATATCCAAACCAAGGTTCAATACATAAAAAAGGAGCATTTTTAACAGTCCAAATACCTAAATTTGGAAAATCTGTAAAATTTACTTTCAATAGTGGCACTTTATTTTGTAAAATGGATATAGATTTAAATTTTAATGTTTTAAAGACTAATGCATCATTTTCAAAAAGGGAATAATTTAAACTAAGTTGGTGATTGTTCAACGGAATCTCATTTGTATTATTCGAAATTAGACCATCCTCAAGAAGATGATATTTTAAAATTTCCTGTTGTTGAAATTCAAGACTATAATTTTCGAAATTTCCTGGCAAAGCCAATGCAGGATGTGCTCCAATAGAAAAAGGCATTATAAAATCATTTTTATTAATGACTTTGTAATCAATTTTTAATTTGTTTTCATCCAATGAATAGCAAACTTGCAATTCAAAATTAAAAGGATACATTTTTCTTGTTTCAACTGATGAAATTAAAGAAAATGTTGCGCTTTTCTCCGTTTTTTCAATCAATTCAAATTCCATATCTCTACCAAAACCGTGTCTTGACAAATGATATTCTATTCCGTTAAACAAATAAGAATTGTTTTTGAGAGTACCAACAATTGGAAACAAAATGGGAGAATGTTTCCCCCAAAACGCTGGATTTCCTTCCCAAATGTATTCTTTATTCTCGCTGTTTTTTAAAGAAAATAATTCAGCACCAAAATGATTTATTTGAGCCGTTAGATTTGAATTTGAAATTGTTGTAGTCAAAAGAGTTGCCAGTTATGTATTAATAATCTTGATGATGTAAATATATTTCATAAATTTAGAATTGGACAATAAAATCTTGCTAATTGTAGAATTGATAAAATTTTGTCAAAATTTCGTATTTAATTTAAGTGTTCTATTTATTTTTCATTTATTTGCTGTAGAAAATTTATATAATGAAAAAAAATCGTTTAAAAGTCCTACTACAGTTGACTTTATTATTAGTGATTTCATCTTTGTGGTCACAACAAATTCCCGCATCTGCAACCTCTAAACCAATTTCTAAGTATGATTATCACGATGCTTTTGCCTCTTTTTTTTATACAAAGGATGGTACTAACACACGTTCCGCAAGTGGTCAGCCTGGCGCTGAATATTGGCAAAACAGAGCAGATTATCAATTGTCTGCAAAATTAAATGAGGCAAACAACGAAATTTCTGGAACTGGAATTATTACTTATACAAATAATAGTCCAGACAAAATGTCTTTTTTATGGATGAATTTAGATCAAAATTTATTCAAATCAGATTCTCGTGGTAACGCCGTTATTCCTATAGAAGGAAGTAGAAATGGTGCTCAGGGACAAATTTTTGATGGAGGGTTTAAAATAAAATCCGTTAAAATAGTTTCTATTACTAACGGTAAATCTATTGAAAAAGACGTTAAATATTTAATTACTGATACCAGAATGCAGGTTTTTCTTCCTCAAGAATTGAAATCTAAAGGAGGAAATGTAAAAATCAAAATTGATTTTTCTTTCATTTCTCCAGACGAAGGCTCTGATAGAATGGGAGTTTTGGAAACTAAAAACGGTAAAATATTCACAATAGCCCAGTGGTATCCTAGGATGTGTGTTTATGATGACTTAAGAGGATGGAACACCAATCCATATTTAGGAGCATCAGAATTTTATTTGGAATATGGCGATTTTGATGTCAGCATTACTGTGCCTTCCAATCATTTTGTGGTTTGTTCAGGTGAATTGGTTAATTCTTCAGAAGTATATTCTGCCGAACAACAGAAGCGCTTTTCCAATGCTTCACAAAGTGATAAAACAGTTGTAATTCGTTCTGGTGATGAAGTTTTGGCTGCAGCCAATACAAATTCAAAATCTAATAAAACCTGGCATTTTAAAATAAAAAATGCACGTGATGCTTCCTGGGCATCTTCAGCTGCATTTATATTAGATGCCGCAAGAATAAATTTGCCAAGCGGAAAAAAATCGATGGCAATTTCTGCATATCCAATAGAAAGTGATGGAAATGAAGCTTGGGGACGTTCAACAGAATATACCAAAGCATCTATTGAAAATTATTCTAAAAGATGGTTTGAATATCCTTATCCGGCAGCTACAAATGTGGCTGGAATTGTTGGAGGAATGGAATATCCTGGGATAGTTTTTTGTGATTACAAGGATAAAAATCATGATTTATGGGGTGTTACAGATCACGAGTTTGGACATATTTGGTTTCCAATGATAGTGGGTTCAAACGAACGATTGTTTGGATGGATGGACGAAGGTTTTAATACTTTTATCAATTCATTAAGTTCAGTTGATTTTAATAAGGGGGAGTATAAGGAGAAGATTTCTGATTTGCATAAAGATTCCGAAAAGTATACAAATCCAAACTTAGAGACAATAATGAGTTCTCCAGATAACATGAAGGAAGCTAATATTGGTCCTTTATGTTATTCAAAACCCAGTGCAGGCTTAGTTATTTTGCGTGAACAGATTTTAGGACCAGAACGTTTTGATTTGGCTTTCCGAACTTATGTTGACCGATGGGCATTCAAACATCCAGCTCCAGATGATTTTTTTAGAACTATCGAAAATGTTTCTGGAGAAGATTTAAGCTGGTTTTGGAGAGGTTGGTTTGTCAATAATTGGCGTTTAGATCAAGGTGTTAATTCTATAAAATATGTGGATAATGATCCCAAATTAGGGGTTTACATCACAATTGAAAACTTTGAAAAAATGGTGATGCCGGTAACATTGGAAATAAAAACAAAAAGCGGAATAGTTAGCCGTGTAAAATTACCGGTAGAAATATGGCAAAAAAATAAGGATTGGACTTTTAAATATAATTCTACTGAAGAAATCGAAAGTATTATTATAGATCCAGACCACGTATTTCCAGACAGTAATGAAAGTAATAACAGCTGGACTTCAGCAACTGGAACAATTGAAAAAGACATAAACCTAGATGGTTATATAGGAACTTTCTCCAATAAGAATGCTCCAATAAAAATAGTAATTACAAAAAAGAGAGGAATCATCAACATTGAAATTACAGATTATCCAAAATTTCCTGTAGAATTTATAGGTAATAACACTCTGCAATCTAAAGAAGCTGGGCTTAAATTTGAATTTAATGAAAGTAAGTCCGGATTTAATATGGTTTTAGATGATGGACAAAAAATCCCGTTTGTAAGAGAAAAATAATAATTTTGCTATATAAAAAAACACCAATTTAGTTGGTGTTTTTTTATGTCTAGAAGTTAACTTTAATTTAGCTTTTATTCTGGAATTTGTTGGCTCAAACAATGTAAAGTCCCAAAACCCCATATCAAATCAATGGCGTTAATTCCTATGATTTCTCTATCAGGGAAACAATCAGCAATGATGTTCAAAGCGATTCTGTCATTGGCGTCGTTAAAAGTTGGAACCAAAACGCAATTGTTCAAAATCAAAAAATTAGCATAACTGGCTGGTAATCGCAAACCATCAAAATCGATGCGTTTTGGCATTGGAAGTTGAATGATTTTTGGAGATTTGCCGTTTTCTAATGTAGCGTTTTGCAATCGTTTTAAGTTGTCTTGCAAAGGCTTATAATTGTTATCCTTAGGATTCGGTTCTACGATAGTAATAATAGTGTCTTCATTTACAAATCGGCACAAATCGTCGATATGTCCGTGTGTATCATCACCTTCAACTCCGTCGCCCAACCAAATTACATTAGTTATTCCCAAATATTTTTTGAAAACCGCTTCATAATCTGCTTTGGTAAAATCAGGGTTTCTAACTTGGATTGTTGGATGCATCAAGCATTCTTCAGAAGTCAATAATGTACCTTTTCCATTAGAATCAATCGCTCCGCCTTCTACAATTACGGGTTTTCCTTTATATAAAACTTGAGTTATTGGAAGTTTTAGAAATTCGCCTACTTTTGCGGGAACGTGCTTGTCTAAATGGATGTTTTTATATTTTGCCCAACCGTTAAAATTGAAATTCAAAGCTTCTCTTTTCGTTCCGTTTTTAACAATTATCGGACCCGAATCCCGCATCCAACTTCTGTTAGTTTTGTGAATGATGAAAGAAACATTGCTTATTTGAACAGTTGCCGTTTCTAATATTTCCGAAACTTTTGCCTTTAATTTTTCATCGGCAACAATCAAAAATACTTGCTCGAAAGTAGCCACTTTTTTGATAAATTCTACAAATGCCCATTGAATAGCTTCATATTTTCCCGGCCAATCGTTGCCATTATGAGGAAAACAAAGCAAAATCCCTTGTTGTTTTTCCCATTCGGCTGGAAATCTTCTCGTGTTTGCACTCATAATTAGTCGATTGCTCTTTTTGTAATATCGCCAAAAGCATCGATTCTTCTATCTCTAAAGAAAGGCCAATTCTGGCGAACATTTTCTTGTAAATCTAAATCGACTTCTGCAATCAAGATTTCTTCTTTATCGTGTGAGGCTTGCGCCAAAATTTCGCCTTGTGGTCCTGCAATAAACGAAGAACCCCAAAACTGAATTCCAGCAGTATCAGGCAAATATTGTTCTAATCCGATTCTATTAGCTGCGGCAACGTAAACGCCATTGGCAACAGCGTGACCTTTCATTACATTCATCCAAGCGCCGTGTTGGTTTTCGCCGAATTGTTCTTTTTCCAATGGATGCCAACCGATTGCTGTTGGATAAAACAACACATCCGCACCTTGTAATGCCGTCAAACGTGCCGCTTCTGGAAACCATTGATCCCAACAAATCAGCGTTCCAATTTTTCCTTTATTGGTAGAAAAAGCTTTGAAACCTAAATCGCCAGGCGTAAAATAGAATTTTTCGTAAAAATGGGGGTCATCCGGAATATGCATTTTACGATACAAACCCGCTTCGGAACCATCGGTGTCGATGATGTAAGCACTATTATGGTAAATTCCCGCCATTCTTTTTTCGAAGAAAGGAACAATAATCACGACTCCCAATTCTTTTGCCAAAGCACTAAAAGCAATAAACGAAGTGCTGTACAAGGGTTCTGCTAAAGCAAAATTATCTACATCTTCACTTTGACAAAAATAGTGACTGCTATATAATTCAGGTAAGGAAATCACTTCCGCTCCTTGACTGGCGGCATCTCTTACCCAACTCAAACATTTTTTCAGGTTGTTTTCGGCAACATCGTTCAGATTCAATTGAATAACCGCTATTTTGTATTTTTTCTTTGGCATAGGGCAAAATTTAGAGTGCAAAAATAGTGATTTTTATAATGAATAGGGGCAAAGAGGATTGGAAAAATTTTACACATTTGAGATTGATTTTTTGAAATAAAAAACACCAGCCTTTCGACCAGTGTTTTCATAAAATTATAATTGTCTCTTGATTAATGAACCAACTCACTCTGGTTTCTGAATACCAATTTCCCATCAAAGGCATCAATCAAAACGATGCTGTCGGTCGTGATTTTTCCAGAGAGAATTTCTTTGGATAATTCATTGAGAACGTCTCTTTGAATCACACGTTTTACGGGTCTGGCGCCAAATTGCGGATCGTAGCCTTTCTCAGAAAGATAGTTAATCGCTTCTGGAGTAGCATCCAAAGTTATGCCTTGGAGCGCCAACATTTTTTTGACACTTTTCAGTTGCAAGCCTACGATTTGAGCAATATTAGCACTAGTCAACGGAGTAAACATCACGATTTCATCTATACGATTGATGAATTCAGGACGAACGGTTTGTTTCAATAAACCCAAAACTTCTACTTTGGCTGCTTCGGTAGCGGCTTCGACGCTTCCTTTGAGGTTCTCGAATTTCTCTTGTATAATCTGGCTTCCCATATTGGAAGTCATAATGATAATTGTGTTTTTAAAATCAGCTAATCGTCCTTTGTTGTCCGTCAATCGTCCTTCGTCCAAAACCTGTAACAAAATGTTGAAAGTGTCGGGATGCGCTTTTTCAATTTCATCCAGCAGAATCACGGAATAGGGTTTTCTTCGCACGGCTTCGGTCAATTGTCCTCCTTCGTCATAACCTACATATCCCGGAGGCGCTCCAACCAATCGGCTCACACTATGGCGTTCTTGGTATTCGCTCATATCGATTCGGGTCATTGCGTTTTCATCGTCGAATAAATATTCGGCTAAAGCTTTGGCCAATTCGGTTTTTCCAACGCCTGTTGTTCCCAAGAAAAGAAAAGTTCCCACCGGTTTTTTCATATCCTGTAATCCCGCACGGCTTCTTCGAACGGCATCGCTCACGGCCTCGATGGCTTCTTCCTGACCTACGACGCGTTTGTGTAATTCGGCTTCCAGATGCAAGAGTTTTTCTCTTTCGCCTTGCAACATTTTCATCACGGGAATTCCAGTCCATTTGGCTACAACTTCGGCAATGTCTTCTCGGGTAACTTCTTCTTTTATTAGGGAAGTTCCTCCAGATTGATCTTTGGCCAATTGTTTTTGGAAAGCATCCAATCGTTCTTGTGCTTCTTTGATTTTTCCGTAACGAATTTCGGCCACTTTTCCATAATCGCCTTCGCGTTCGGCACGTTCGGCTTCGTATTTAAAGTCTTCAATTTCGGTTTTTACGGCTTGAATGTTATCGACTACATCTTTCTCGGATTTCCATTTGGTGAAGACTTCGTTTCGGTCGTCTTTTAGGTTAGCCAAATCCATTCCCAAAGCTTTCAGTTTGCTTTCGTCTTTCTCGCGTTTGATGGCGGCAATTTCTATTTCCAACTGCATAATTTTTCGATCCAAAACATCCAATTCTTCCGGTTTCGAATTGATTTCCATACGAATTTTCGAAGCGGCTTCGTCCATTAAATCAATGGCTTTATCGGGCAAAAATCGGTTGGTAATATAACGTTGCGATAATTCTACAGCCGCAATAATGGCATCGTCTTTTATCTGGACTTTATGGTGTGTTTCGTATTTTTCCTTGATACCACGAAGGATAGAAATGGCACTTTCGGTATCGGGTTCCTCAATCATTACTTTTTGGAAACGACGTTCGAGTGCTTTGTCTTTTTCGAAGTATTTTTGGTATTCGTCCAAAGTGGTTGCACCAATAGCACGCAGTTCGCCACGAGCCAAAGCGGGTTTCAAGATATTAGCTGCATCCATTGCGCCTTCGCCTCCACCAGCGCCAACAAGTGTGTGGATTTCGTCAATGAAAAGTACAATATCACCTTCGGCAGCCGTAACTTCTTTCACGACTGATTTGAGACGTTCTTCGAATTCTCCTTTGTATTTTGCTCCGGCAATCAAAGCGCCCATATCGAGTGAAAACACGATTTTATCTTTCAGGTTTTCGGGAACGTCGCCATCTACGATTCTATGTGCCAAACCTTCGGCGATGGCGGTTTTACCAACACCAGGTTCACCAACTAACATTGGATTATTTTTAGTTCGACGCGTCAGAATTTGTAACACTCTACGGATTTCTTCGTCACGACCAATAACAGGATCGAGTTTGCCAGTTCGGGCTAATTCGTTGAGGTTTTTGGCGTATTTATTAAGCGAATTATAGTTTTCTTCGGCAGAAGCAGAAGTCACTCTTTCGCCTTTTCGAAGTTCATCGATGGCGGCTTTCAATCCTTTTTCGGTAACGCCTTGGTCTTTTAAAATTTGAGAAACCTTGCTTTTAGATGCAAAAATAGCCAAGATTAAATGCTCGATCGAAACGAATTCATCGTTCATTTTTTGTGCTATAATTTCGGCTTCGTTAAGCGTGGTTCCAGCTGTTCTTGAAAATTGAATTTCGCCCCCAGAAACTTTTGGAAAGCTCTGAATGGTGCTGTCTAAAATTTGTTCGAACAACGGAACATTTACATTTAGTTTTTTCAAAATGAAAGGAGCCACATTTTCATCGACTTCGAATATTGCCTTGAAAATGTGTTCATTTTCTATTTGTTGTTGTCCAAAACGCTGCGCCAATTGCTGTGAAAGCTGAATGGCTTCTTGTGATTTGATTGTAAATTTATTGATATTCATTTTACTTTTTATTTAAAGTTTAATGTGTTATTGGATGTGCTTGTGTTAGGATTAAAGTTATTGTATCTTCGGCAAATAATCGTCAAATGTTGTTCCAACTCTAAAGTTACGACATTTTGACTGTATAGAAGGGGTTTACGAACGACAAAATGACTTAAAAAACGACAAAATGAGTGTATTTTCAAATCTTTTCGGAAGTTCCGAAAAACAAGATAATTTTAGTGGCAAAATCAATTGGATTCCATTAACTGATTTGGGTCAGTTAAATGAAATTATAAGTTCTTCAAACGAAAAACCAGTAGTGATTTTTAAACATAGTACCCGTTGTAGCGTCAGCAGAATGGCGTTAAAACAATTTGAAAATGAATTCGATTTAAAAAATCAAGTAGATGCTTATTTCCTGGATTTATTGGAACATCGCGATATATCGAATGAAATTGCTTCCCGTTTTGGAGTGTATCATCAATCGCCACAATTGTTGTTAATCAAAGAAGGAAAATCGGTTTATGATGTTTCTCATAGCGATATTGATGCTGAGGAATTGAAAGGAAAGTTGTAGATTCTTGTTTTTCACCACAGATTAACAAAGAATCAATCGGATTTCAAAATTTATAAAAGCCACGAATTCACGAATTATATTAGTTTAATTTGTGAATTCGTGGTTTTAATTTACTTGGTTTAAAAGCTTACAAAGCCAAATTCATCTTTTCCTTAATTTCCTGCAAACAAAGGTTGTTGATGCTTCCTTCGTGTGTGTGTTTGGTAGCTTTTGGCGATTGGAAAGTGCCGTTTTCCAGTTGTTCTGCAACGGCTTTGTAGGCATCTCTAAAAGGTATTCCGGCCACGACCATTTCGTTTAAAGTGTCAACAGTAAACAAATAATTGTATTTTGGGTCGTCTAGAATATGTTCTTTTACTTTAATGTCTTTGATAGAGAAAATAGCAATATCTAAACAGGCTTTCAGGTTTTGAATGGCGGGAAATAATCCTTCTTTCAATAATTGAAAATCACGATGGTACCCACTCGGTAAGTTGTTGGTAATTAAAGTAATTTCGTAAGGCAAGGCTTGAATTTTGTTGCATTTTCCACGGATCAACTCGAAAACATCTGGGTTTTTTTTGTGAGGCATAATGCTGGAACCTGTCGTTAAATGGGCAGGCAAAGTGATAAAATCAAAATTCTGGCTCATATACAAACAAACGTCCATCGAGAATTTTGCCAAGGTTGCGGCAACGCTACTCATCGCAAAAGCTACCGTTTTCTCTGATTTCCCACGACTCATTTGTGCCGCAACCGAATTGAATTTTAAAGTTTCAAAACCCAGTTCTTTGGTTGTATAAGTTCTGTTGATAGGGAAGGAGCTTCCGTATCCTGCGGCCGAGCCCAATGGATTTTGATCCACAATTTTCAGGGCAGCATTCAACATCGTGATGTCGTCAATCAAAGTTTCGGCATAAGCGGAAAACCACATTCCGAAAGAAGAAGGCATCGCAATTTGCAAATGCGTATAACCTGGCAACAACACGTTTTGGTGTTTTTCGGCAGATTCCATCAACAAATTGAACAAAGTTTGTACTTGTAATTTGAATTCGATTATTACATCTTTTAGATACAAATTCACGTCAACCAAAACTTGGTCGTTACGGGAACGAGCGGTATGGATTTTCTTTCCTGCATCGCCTAATTTTACTGTCAATAAATATTCAATTTTGGAATGTACATCTTCAAAATTATCTTCGATTTCGAATTCGCCTTTTTCAACTTCAATAATGATGTCTTCTAAAGCCAAAACTAAAGAATCGGTTTCTTCTTCTGTCAAAAGACCAATTTGGTTCAACATTTTTGCGTGTGCGATGGAACCCAACGCATCATATTTGGCCAAAACTAAATCCAATTCACGGTCGTTTCCAACGGTGAAATGTTCAATTTGTTTATCTGTTGGTATTCCTTTTTCCCAAAGTTTCATAGGCGTATTTTTATTGTTTGAAAAAATCAGTCAGTATTTTAATATACAATTGGATTCCTTCTTCGATTTCGTTTAAAAATATAAATTCGTCGGCCGAATGGGAACGCAAAGTTTCTCCAGGGCCCATTTTTAAAGACTTACAACTCAAAACCGACTGATCCGAAAGGGTAGGCGAGCCGTAAGTTGTTCTTCCCAAAGCGATTCCTGCTTGTACCAATCCGTGTGAAACAGGAATGGAAGATGCATTTAAATGCATCGAACGTGGAGTTACCTCGGCAGCCACATTTTCTTTTACGGTTGCTAAAATTTCTTTGTTGTTGTAACAGTCATTCACTCGAATGTCGATGACCAAATGGCATTCAGCGGGAACGACATTATGTTGTTTCCCTGCGGAAATTTGTGTTACTGTCATTTTTACGGGACCTAAAACTTCGGATATTTTTTCGAATTGATAAGTTTTAAACCATTCAATTACGGGCATTGCATTGTAAATGGGATTGTCCGGATTGTTGTGTGCGGCGTGACTGGCGGTGCCTTTTACAACTACATCCAAGACCAATAATCCTTTTTCGGCTACAGCCAATTGCATTAATGTGGGTTCACCAACAATGGCGCAATCCAACTCCGGTAAATGCTTTAAAACGCTGTTTAATCCCTTTTTTCCGCTGCTTTCTTCTTCGGCAGAAGCTACCATTACGATATTGTACGGCAGATTTTCATTGGCATAAAAATGAACAAATGTTGCCATTAATGAAACCAAAGCACCTCCCGCATCATTGCTTCCGAGTCCAAATAATTTGCCATCTTCTACAATCGCATCAAACGGGTTTTTTGTATATCCTTGGTTGGGTTTTACCGTATCGTGGTGCGAATTGAGTAAAAGCGTGGGTTTGGATTTGTCAAAATATTTATTAAAAGCCCAAACATTATTATTTTTTCTTTCAAAAGAAATGTTATTTTGAGTAAACCAATTTTCGATTAAAAGTGCTGTTTGATCTTCTTCGCTCGAAAAGGAAGGTGTTTCAATCAATGCTTTTAATAGCGCAATGGCTTCTTGAGTAAGGGTTTCTATGTTTTTCATAAAGTTATTGTAGTATGCAATGCAGCCTTATTTTGTAACATTCTATGATGACCAATTTTTATTTTTTGGACTCCTTTGGACAAGCTATTAAAGCAGTTGTCCAATTTTGGAATCATTCCGGAATGAATCGCTCCCTCTTCTTTTAATTTTGAATATAGAGTTGAATTTAGTTGTTCAATTACCGAATTTTCATCTTCTACATCAGTAAGTACTCCGGCTTTTTCGAAGCAATAACTCAAGGTTACTTCAAAAACTTCTGAAGCAGCAATAGCCAATTCACTGGCAATCGTGTCAGCATTAGTATTCAATAACTGTCCATTTTTATCGTGAGTTATGGCACAAAAAACAGGAACAACTCCAATATTAATCAAAGTCTCCAATAGTTTTGTATTCACTTTTTGGACATCGCCCACAAAACCATAATCGATGGTGGGATGGTTTCTTTTGGCGGATTGAATCAAATTCCCATCTGCACCGGAAAATCCCATTGCATTAGTATCATTGGCTTGCAATTGAGCCACAATGTTTTTGTTGATTTCGCCAGCAAATATCATCACGACAACATCCAGCATTGGTTT
>JAEMQE010000257.1:0-5050 GCA_022758945.1 Lentimicrobium sp.
AATTGTTTGAGGGTTTCGGCTTTTTGTTTGGCAGTCCTGAAACGGTTTAAATAACCAACAGAAACGGGCATAGCTGCTAGCCTTTCGGAAAAAGTTCTATAATGTTGGTAAGCTAAAATTGTAGTCGGAACGAGAACGGCGACTTGTTTAGAATTGTCAACAGCTTTGAAAGCAGCACGAATCGCAACTTCAGTTTTCCCGAAACCCACATCGCCACAAACCAAGCGATCCATCGGTCTTTCACTTTCCATATCGGCTTTGACTTCGGCCGTTGATTTAGTTTGGTCAGGCGTATCTTCATAAATAAAAGAACTTTCTAATTCGTTTTGCAAATAACTGTCGGGTGCAAAACGGAATCCTTTTTCTAATTTTCTTTTGGCATACAATTGAATCAAATTGAACGCAATATGTTTGACTCTCGCTTTGGTTTTTTGCTTCAGAATCTTCCAAGCATTCGAACCGAGTTTATAAATTTTGGGTGGCGTTCCGTCTTTTCCAGTGTATTTCGAAATTTTGTAAAGCGAGTGAATACTCACATAAACGATGTCATTGTCGGCATAAACTAGCTTTATGGCTTCTTGGGTTTTGCCTTCGACCTGAATTTTTTGCAAACCTCCAAATCGTCCAATTCCGTGATCGATATGCGTTACATAATCGCCAACGGACAAAGTCGTCAATTCTTTTAAAGTAATATTTTGCTTCTTCGAAACCGTACTTTTGATGCTGAATTTATGATAACGCTCGAAAATCTGGTGATCGGTATAACAAGCCAATTGATTTTCTTCGTCTATAAATCCTTGATAAATGGGCAAAACAATTGTGTTGTATTGTTTTCGAATATTCTCTGAATTTTCTTCATCCAAAGTCTGAAAAATATCGTGAAACCGCTTGGCTTGGGCATCATTCGAACAAAACAAATAATTTTTGTAGCCGTTGAAATGATTGTCATTCAAATTATTCAACAACAAATCGAATTGTTTGTTGAAAGAAGGCTGCGGTTTTATATAAAATTCAAAAGCAATTTTAGTTTTATAAATCGGTTTCGGACTCAATTCAACTATTGAAAAATCCAAACTTTTCTTGATGAATTCCTTTTGGTTCAAGAACAATTGTTCAGGCACAACGTGATTGACAGTTGCATTCAGATTATCGAAAATTTCATTGGCTTTTGTAAAAAGTTTATCTAATTTAGAGAAAAGCAAATCGGTATTTTGGATAAATAGTATCGTATGATTGTTGATGTATTCCAGAAAGCTTTCTCGGTTTTCTTGAAAGAATTTGTTTTCGACATTGGGAATAATCGTGATTTTCTTTTGCTTTTCGATAGACAATTGGGTTTCTACATCGAAGCTTCGAATACTATCGACTTCGTTGCCAAAAAACTCGATTCGGTACGGATTGTCATTCGAAAAAGAAAACACATCGACAATTCCTCCACGAACCGAAAACTCGCCTGGTTCGGTAATAAAATCGACTCTTTTGAATTCGTATTCAAACAAGACTTCATTGATAAAATCGATAGAAACTTTGTCGCCAACAGCCACTTTCAAAGTGTTTTTATCCAATTCTTTTCGGGTAACCACTTTTTCGAAAAGTGCTTCGGGATAAGTGACAATAATTGCTGGTTTTTTGCGAGAATTAATGCGGTTCAATACTTCGGCGCGAAGCAAAACATTCGCATTATCGGTATCTTCAATTTGGTACGGACGACGATAGGAACCGGGATAAAAAAGCACGTCCTTTTCGCCAATCATTTGCTCTAAATCGTTCAAATAATAAGCGGCTTCTTCCTTGTCGTTCAAGATAAGCAAAAATGGTTTTTCGCTTTTTTTAAAAAGAGATTGCACCACAAACGAAAGTGACGAACCTATCAATCCATTCAACTGAATTTTCTGTTCGGCTTGTTGCAAACTATTGACAATTTGCTTGACTTTGGGCGAATTATCGTAGATTTTGTATAAGATTGCTTTACTCAATGCGAGGCAGATTTGGATCGGGTTTCACATTTGGAATTGCTCTTGAAGTATCCAACATTTTTAGTAAATCTGACTCTCCTTCTTCAAGCGGAATTTTGCTTTTTTGAACCATTTTATCCATTTGATTTTGCAAGGAAACCAATTCTTCATTGATTTCGCCAACCAAAACAATTATTTTTTGATCTGGAATATCATTCAAATGAATAAATAAATCCAGCATTCTAACTTTGGTAATTAATGTGGAAATTCTACTTTTGATTTGAGGTGTGCTGAATTTTATTGGAATATTGTCATTCAACGCCATCGCTTTTTTAGAAATTTCAGTAGATTTTTTTTGAAAAGCACCGATGGTTTTCTTGGGTTTTTGTTCCAATTCAGTCAAAAATGAACGCCATTCGTTCCAAGACAAAGTATTAGCCTGTGAAGTTGCATTGATGGGATTTGCATTAAAAACCCAGCCTTTATTGATGTTCGAAAAAATTAATTCCTTCTTTTTGGCGGCTTTCTCCGTTTCAGCAAGGCGTTTTTCCGTATCGTTTTTACACGAAAACAAAACAAAAATTAGAGAAAGGAAAAATATGAATTTAATTTTCATTGCGGTTTTATTAGGACGCAAAGTTACGAAGTAAATTTACAATTACGAATTACAGGATTATAACAAATACATCGAAAAAAGTTTAAACCACATAGAGTATGATTTTTGGCTTAAGCAAAATTTTGGTAGTAAAAGCGTAGTTATCAAAAAAATATTTTTAAGATGTGTCATTTCGACCGCAGGGAGAAATCACATTTGTTGCTCTCGTTATGTGATTTCTCCCTGCGGTCGAAATGACAAAATTATACTCTTTTATAGATTTGACCACCAAAATTTCACTAAATCCATATTTTTTTACGTTTGACTTGTACAATATCAGAATGACAATCTAACATCTTTGAGACAGATTTCTTGTTTTAAAAAAGAGAATATTAAGAAATTATTCAAGATTATCATTATCATTTTACAAAATTTGATGGTTATTTCTAAAAATTTTGATGTTTACGAAAACGTTATCTTTGCATTTCAAAAACCATTCTTATGAATCCTAAAATACTAATTATAGGTGCTTGCGGGCAAATTGGCACAGAATTAACCCATAAACTTCGGAAACTCTACGGAGCCGAAAATGTAGTTGCTTCTGATATTCGAAAGTTGAATAACGACATTGTGAATTCTGGGACTTTTGAAGTGGTGAATGCGTTAGATTTCAATCAAATCGAGCATTTGGTAGAAATTCATCAAATAACCGATATTTATTTGATGGCAGCATTGCTATCGGCGACAGCCGAAAAAAACCCTGCTTTTGCGTGGGATTTGAATATGAATTCCTTGTTTCACGTTTTGAATTTGGCCAAAGCCAAGAAAATAAAAAAGATATTTTGGCCATCGAGCATTGCTGTTTTTGGCCCAACAACTCCACGAGAAAATACGCCGCAATACACTATTATGGAACCTTCAACGGTGTATGGCATTAGCAAACAATCTGGTGAAAGATGGTGCGAATATTACCATACCCATTTTGGTGTCGATGTGCGAAGCGTTCGTTATCCTGGACTAATCAGCTGGTCAACTCCTCCGGGTGGTGGAACAACGGATTATGCTGTTGATATTTATCATAAAGCGTTGAGCGATGGAAAATACGAGTGTTTTTTATCCTCAGAAACCAAAATGCCGATGATGTATATGGACGATGCTATTACGGCAACCATTCAAATTATGCAAGCACCTGCGGAAAAAATAAAGATTCGTTCTTCCTATAATTTGGCGGCGATGAGTTTCACTCCAACTGAAATTGCTGCCGAAATCAAAAAACACGTTCCTGATTTTACCGTTTCGTACAAACCAGATTTTCGTCAAACAATTGCGGATAGTTGGCCTGCAAGTATTGACGACAGCAAAGCCAGAGAAGACTGGAACTGGCATCACGAATTTGATTTAGAAAGTATGACGGTGGATATGTTGAAGAATTTGAGTTAATCCCCAAAAAAATAAACCAAAAAAGTCTAGCTTTTGAAGTTAGACTTTTTGATTTTTTATATAGAGATTATTTTATCTCATAAGTATTATCTGCCTGCTTTACATCAGCCATTAATCCGCTTGGGTCGATGGTGATTTTATAGATTGCTGTCCTGTTTCTGGAAATACTAAATTCATACGTTGGATATGCCCAAGCCCAATCGCTTAAAACTGTTCTTTTTATTGCTGGATTTGGATTCTCTTTCTCGAAACTCATCATTCGCAACGGAATGTAAAAACTCTCCTTGGTTCCATCGGTATATTCTACTAAAACATCAATTGGCATTGGCATTCTACCGATTCTTTCTAAAGTAATTTTAGTAGAATTTCCATCTTCTTGTATTCCTTTAATTCCGTAATCAATCGTGTTGGTGGTTTCGGTCCAATCAGTTAAATACCAATCTAAGTTCGCTCCAGAAACGCGTTCAGCAGTTCTCTTAATGTCATTTGGCGTTGGATGTTTGAATTTGAAATCCTGAAAATATCTTTTCAAGGTTTTAGCCACATTCTCTTTTCCAATCACATATTCTAGCTGCGACAAGAAAATTTCACCTTTGCTGTAGGAGGAAATGCTATACGGTCTGTTTTCGTCATATCGATCTCCGTGGGTGCTTTGAGACTGCTCTTTACCTGATTCCACTAATTTATAATAGGCTTTATAAGTTGACTCAAAAGGGTTTTCCTTTTTATTGACCGCCATTTCATTCATTGCCAAATCTTCGATATAAGAAGTAAATCCTTCGTCCATCCACGGATGTTTGCTTTCATTGGATGCCAAAATATGCTGAAACCAAGAATGTCCTAACTCGTGCGTTGCGGTTCCCAAAATTCCTTCTAATTTTCCATTTCCGAGCATCAAAGTACACATCGCATATTCCATTCCGCCATCGCCACCTTGAATAAACGAATATTGTTTATAGGGATAATCGCCTACGGTTTTATTGTAAAAACCCATAACTTTTACCATCAATGGTTGCAAAGCTTTCCAGTTGTCAATGATTTTTGGATTGTTTTTATAAAG
>JAEMQE010000257.1:5150-13590 GCA_022758945.1 Lentimicrobium sp.
CCGTGAAATTCCCTTGCGATATAGGGATCTGCATGCCAACCTTCAAAATCAAATTCGGCCATTTTTGGATACCATTGTGCCATTGACAATTCGATTCCTTCAGAATTATTTCTGCCCGAACGACGAATTTGTATTGGAACTTGCCCGTCAAAATCTAAGGTAAAAGTCGTTTTGGAATTGGGTAAAATAGGTTTTGCCAAAGTCACTTCGAGAATCGTCCCAACTGTTTTTGTATTGGCAACAATTCCATCTTGCTTGAAATTTGAAATGTTTAAATAGCCAATCTCGTCTGGTTTCAAAGTTTTGATTCGGCTTTCCTTAATTTCCTTGCCATCCACTTTTATTTTGTTGAACATTCTAGGATCTGGATCTTTGATGCTTTGAATTCTGGCATCCATTTCGCTTCCCGGCTGAAACGCATTGTTATACAAATGATAAAAAACACGTTTTAAAGTGTCAGGAGAATTATTGGTGTAAACCAATTCCTGTTTGCCTTTGTATTGGTAGTTTTTCACGTTCATAACAACGTCCATTTTATAGTCAACTTGTTGTTGCCAATACGCTGAACTTTGGGCAAAAAGACTTCCGAAACTCAGTGAAATAAAAGAAATTAAAAAGATTTTTTTCATAATTGATAAAACAGAAAAAGGAAGAGAATAAATCCCTTCCATTTATAAATTAAAGAGAATTTATTATTATTTTGACATTTTTTCAGCCATTAATAAAGCGTTGTAAGCATTAACCATTTTCCCTGATTTAGAGGATTCCGAAGCTGATTTTTTTTCGTGAGATGACCCTAATTCAACTGTTTTAGGCAATGGTGTGCCTGAATCCATTAAGATTTGTTTCACTTGTTTAGCAGATAATTTTGGGTAATATGAACGGATTAAGGCTGCAACTCCAGCTGCATTTGGTGAAGCCATTGAGGTTCCTTGTTCGAATTTGTATTTGTTGTTGGGAACTGTTGCATAAATTTCTGTTCCAGGTGCATATACATCTACGTTAAAAGTTCCATAATTTGAAAAATCGGCAATAACACCATCTCCATAAACATAATTCAAGGCTCCAACAGTCAATACATTGGAAACAAATTCTTTTTTATTGTCATCAGAATCATTTGGAAAATTAGCGTTTTCAGGCAAATCAATATTTTGTCCATCGTTTCCAGAGGCATGAACAAAAAGGACATCTTTCTTTTCGGCGTATTTTATGGCATCATACACCCATTGTTTGTGAGGAGAATAACTTTTTCCGAAACTTCCGTTGATTACTTTGGCGCCATTATCTACAGCATAACGAATGGCTAATGCAATATCTTTGTCGTATTCATCACCATTGGGTACGGCTCTTACGGCCATAATTTCTACATTATTGGCAATTCCATCCCCACCAATGTTGTTATTACGCACTTGAGCAATAATTCCGGCAACGTGTGTTCCGTGAAGTGCTTCTTCTTTGTCTGGGCCATAAACGGTGTTGTTTCCGTATTTGGTGTTTTTTATATCTTCTGGATTGTCACCAACTATTTTTCGCCCGTCAAATTCTTTGTTTAGATTATAATTTAATTGATCATAAACATAGTCTGAATATTCTTTTAATCCCGTTCTAAAATCAGGACCTCCAGTAGTCAAGATTCGAGTCATAATCTTTTTACTTTTGTTCAAATCGGCATCTGTGGTTACAATTCCATTCAAATCTTCAACAGTATATTCTTCCTTGTTTAATTGTTTTTGCATGGATTTGTCAGCAGCCATCAAGAAATCGACTTGCATTTTATCCTTCATTGCTTTGCTGTATTTTTCATCATAAGCTGCTAGAGCACTCTTATAGGTTGCTGATCCGTCATCTCCTTTTTTTAAGATTCGGGTCATTTCTAGGTTTTCTTTTCCAGCATCACCAAGAAAATTCCATCCGTGAATGTCATCAATATATCCGTTTTTGTCATCGTCTATTCCGTTACCAGGAATCTCTTTTTTGTTGGTCCAAATAACCGATTTCAAATCTTCGTGTTCAATATCAACTCCAGAATCTACTATTCCTACAATAACTTTTACACTTTTTTTGTTTTTCAACAATTCGGCATACGCTCTATCAACACTCATTCCTGGAATTGTATCTTTTACAATATCTAAATGACTCCAGCGTTTTAGATTCTCCTCAGAAATTGGAGCCTTTTTTTGAACATTTAACGGAGCCGTTTCTGGTAATAATGAAACATTGGAAGCCGTTTTTGACGCGCCACAACTTGCTAAAACTAAGACTGCAAAAGCAGAAATTAAAATAGATTTAAAATTATTCATTGATTATTTTTAAGAATTATTTTTTTCAAAAGTATGTTGTTTTTTGTAAATAGAAATAAAATTAACACTATTTAAAGATTTCCTCACAACTATAAACAGCCACCAATCGAACACCTCTTTCGGTTTTTTCAACAGTAATTATTTGATTGTGGGCATCGTGTTCCAAAAACAAATAATAGTTATTCTCGGCAGCAGCATTCAGGAATTTTGCTTTTTCGGGCATTGTCAATAATGGTCTTGTGTCGTAACCCATCACATAAGGAATGGGAACGTGTCCGGCTGTCGCCAATAAATCAGCACAAAAAACAATCGTTTTTTCTTGATATTTAATGTGTGGAATCATCATTTTTTCGGTATGACCGTTTACAAAGAAAACCCCAAAATCAAGTTCTGATTTTTCGACAAAATCGCTTTCTGGAAGTTGCAAAAAATTCAATTGCCCGCTTTCCTGTATTGGTAAAATATTTTCTGAAAGAAACGAAGCTTTTTCACGAAGATTAGGTTTTGTAGCCCATTCCCAATGGTTTTCGTTGGTCCAATATTTAGCGTTTTTAAATGCAACTTCATAACCAGTTTTGTCTTTGTTCCATTGCACACTTCCGCCGCAATGGTCAAAATGCAGGTGAGTCAAAAAAACATCGGTAATATCATCACGATGAAAACCGTATTTTGCCAAGGATTTATCCAAAGAATGCGTTCCCCAAAGCGAATAATACCCAAAAAACTTCTCGGATTGTTTATCGCCCATTCCGTTATCTATCAAAATCAGGCGATTTCCATCTTCGATTAGCAAACATCTTGTAGCAAGATCAATTAAATTTTTTTCGTCAGCAGGATTGGTTTTGTTCCAAATTGTTTTTGGCACCACGCCAAACATTGCACCTCCATCAAGCTTAAAATTTCCGGTTTCTATGGGATATAGTTTCATAAATTGTTTTGTGTAATCAATAGGAAACAAAGTTAGGAAATACATTTACTTAAAAAGGAAGCCAAATCAACTTTTTCTATCCAATCATAGTTATAAAAATGTTATATGTTTGACAAAAAGGCGAAATTGTAATATCTTTGTGCTCTATTTAGACAAATTCTATATAAGCTATGATTAAAGTTTCTGATACTGCCAAAAAGAAAATCATCGATTTAATGAAAGACGATGGTTTTGATGCCGCAAAAGATTATGTAAGAGTGGGCGTAAAAAGCGGCGGATGCTCTGGATTATCTTACGATTTGAAATTTGACAAAACCAAAGGCGAAGACGATAAAATTTTTGTGGACAACGAAATAACAATTGCCGTAGAGAAAAAATCGTTCCTTTATTTAGCCGGAACAATTCTCGAATTCTCTGGTGGATTAAACGGGAAAGGCTTTGTTTTCAATAATCCAAACGCAAGTAGAACTTGTGGTTGCGGAGAATCGTTTTCTCTTTAATATTAACCCTTTTTGGGTATAATAAACAATAAAAAAATGTCAAAATACACTGAAGACCACTTACGAGTCGAACTTGAAACCAAAGAATATGAGTACGGATTTTATACGGATATAGAATCGGATACGTTCCCTATTGGTTTGAACGAAGATATCGTTCGCGCCATTTCTCTAAGAAAAGAAGAACCACAATGGATGACCGATTGGCGCATCGAGGCTTTTCGTGCTTGGAAACAAATGACGGAACCAGAATGGGCAAATGTTCATTATATAAAACCTGATTTTCAAGCTATTTCGTATTATTCAGCTCCAAAAAAAATCGATCCTAATAAATCATTAGACGATGTAGATCCTGAACTTTTAGAAATGTATAAAAAGTTAGGAATTTCTGTCGATGAACAAAAAATGATGAATAATGTAGCTATGGATATTGTGGTCGATTCGGTTTCGGTTGCAACTACATTCAAAAAAACGTTGAACGAAAAAGGAATTATTTTTTGTTCAATTTCCGAAGCGATTAAGGAACATCCTGAATTGGTTCGAAAACATCTTGGAACAGTTGTTCCTCAAAAAGATAACTTTTATGCTGCGTTAAATTCGGCTGTTTTCTCTGATGGAAGTTTCTGTTATATTCCAAAAGGCGTTCGTTGCCCGATGGAACTTTCGACCTATTTCCGTATCAATCAAGCCGGAACCGGACAATTCGAAAGAACTTTATTGATTGCCGACGAAGGTAGTTATGTAAGTTATCTTGAAGGTTGTACTGCTCCAAGTCGTGACGAAAATCAATTGCACGCAGCAGTTGTTGAACTTATCGCAATGGACGATGCCGAAATTAAATATTCAACTGTTCAAAACTGGTATCCAGGAAATAAGGAAGGAAAAGGTGGTGTTTTCAATTTTGTAACTAAAAGAGGTTGGTGCGAAAAAAACGCAAAAATTTCTTGGACACAAGTCGAAACGGGTTCTGCCGTGACTTGGAAATATCCGTCTTGCGTCTTGAAAGGTGATAATTCCGTTGGCGAATTTTATTCGATCGCCGTAACCAATAATTTCCAGGAAGCCGATACAGGAACCAAGATGATTCATCTTGGAAAAAACACCAAATCAACCATTATTTCCAAAGGAATTTCTGCTGGAAAATCACACAATAGTTATAGAGGATTAGTAAAAGTGGGGCCAAATGCAGACAATGCAAGGAACTTTTCGCAATGTGATTCTCTTTTGATGGGAAATAATTGCAGCGCCAATACTTTTCCTTACATCGAAAGCAAAAATCCATCGGCCAAAATAGAACACGAAGCCACGACGAGTAAAATTGGCGAAGACCAAGTTTTCTATTGCAACCAACGTGGCATTCCAACTGAGAAAGCCATCGCTTTAATTGTAAATGGTTTCAGCAAAGATGTTTTGAATAAATTGCCAATGGAATTTGCTGTTGAAGCACAAAAATTATTGGAAATTTCGTTGGAAGGTTCAGTAGGTTAATTTTTGTAAATTTGAACAAACAATATTAAATTACAATTGTTATGGAACTCATTTTAAAAAACGTTAAGAAAAAAGATTTGCCAGTATTGAAATCATTGGCAAAATCATTGGGTTTTGAAATTGAAAAAGAAGAGAAACCGTATAATCCAGAATTTGTAAAAGAAATTTTGGAGGCTAGAGAAGAATTAAAACAAGGAAAAGGAATAAAGATGACTTTGGAGGAAATAGACAAGTTATGGAAATAATATTTTCTAAAAAAGCAAAGTATGATTTAGAATTTTGGACTAAGACGGGAAATAAATCTATTCTTAAGAAAATTTCAGAATTGTTAAGAGCAATTCAAGAAAATCCTTTCGAAGGCATTGGAAAACCAGAGCCATTAAAACATAATCTTTCAGGTGTTTGGTCGAGAAGAATAAATCATGAACATCGTATAATTTATGAAATTATTGATGAAAATACAATTGAAATCTTAAATATAATTTCATTAAAAGGTCATTACGAATAAACAAAGCAAAAAAATGTTATCAATAAAAAATTTACACGCCTCCATTGGAGACAAAGAAATATTAAAAGGGATCAACCTTGAGGTAAACGCCGGAGAAATTCACGCGATTATGGGGCCAAACGGTGCCGGAAAAAGTACATTATCGGCGATTATTGCTGGAAATGAAAATTATGAAGTGACACAAGGCGAAATCTTTTTGGATGGCGAAGACATTTCAGAATTGGCTCCAGAAGAAAGAGCTCACAAAGGCGTATTCCTTTCGTTCCAATATCCTGTTGAAATTCCTGGAGTTTCAGTAACTAACTTTATGAGAACGGCTATCAATGAAACTCGCAAAGCCAACAAACTAGAAGAAATGCCAGCCAATGAAATGCTGAAATTCATTCGCGAAAAATCGGAATTATTGGAAATTGATAGAAAATTTTTGTCTCGTTCTTTAAATGAAGGTTTTTCAGGTGGAGAAAAAAAACGCAACGAGATTTTTCAAATGGCAATGCTGGAACCAAAACTCGCCATTCTGGACGAAACCGATTCTGGTCTTGACATTGACGCCTTGAGAATTGTTGCCAACGGCGTAAACAAATTGAAAAGCGACAAAAACGCCATCATCGTAATCACGCACTACCAAAGACTTTTGGATTATATTGTTCCTGATTTTGTTCACGTGCTGTACAACGGAAAAATTGTAAAATCGGGCGGAAAAGAATTGGCTTACGAGCTCGAAGAAAAAGGATACGACTGGATTAAACAAGAACAAGAAGCTTAAATTTTGTTTCAAGTTTCAGGTTTTTTTAGTTTCAAGTTGTGAAACCCGAAACTTGGAGTTTGAAACTTGAAACCTGAAACAAATAATAAATGGCTACAATAAATAGATTTGAAGATTTAGAGATTTGGCAGGAAGCAAGAAGGTTGGCAAAAGAAATACATATAATTTCTACTGAAACCGGATTGAAATTGGATTTTAAATTTAAAGAACAAATTAAATCTTCTTCAGGCTCTGTAATGGATAACATTGCTGAAGGATTTGAAAGAGATGGAAATATTGAATTTAGACAATTTTTATCTATCGCAAAGGGTTCTGCTGGAGAGACAAGATTGCAATTATACAGAGTTTTTGATTTTGAATATGTAGACGAGCAAAAATTCGAACTTTTAAAAAAAGATTATGAAAACTTAAGTGGTAAAATTAAAAACTTTATCACTTATCTAAACAAGAAGGACTTCAAAGGAAATAAGTTCCAATAGGCAAAACCTGAAACTTTAAACTTTAAACCTGAAACAAAACCAATGGAATTAAAAGAAAAATTACTATCGTCTTTTATGGCTTTTGAAGAGCAAATCGATGTTCATTCTGAACTTCATGATTTGCGAACCGAGGCTATAAAAAACTTTGAAAATAAAGGTTTCCCAACCAAAAAAGAGGAATCTTGGAAATATACTTCGCTAAATGCCATTCTAAAAAATGACTTTACCGTTTTTCCAAAAAGCGAAAATTCGGTTGAATTTGCAGAAGTAAAAAAATATTTCATCCACGAAATTGACACTTACAAAGTGGTTTTTATCGATGGTGTTTTTAGCTCGAATTTATCTTCTACAACACACGAAGGATTAGATATTTGTTTGATGTCATCGGCATTACACAAACCAAAATACAAAATGGTTATAGACAACTATTTTGACAAAATTGCCAGCAAAGACGAGAGTTTAACAACGTTGAATACGGCTTTCGCCAATGAAGGAGCCTATATCAATATTCCGAAAAGTACTGTCGTTCGAAAACCAATCGAGATTATGTATTTCTCAACTGGAAACGAGGCAGCACTTTTGGTTCAACCAAGGAATTTGGTTATTGTTGGTGAAAATTCACATGTTCAAATCATCGAAAGGCACCAAAGTCTGAACGAAAATCCAGTTTTGACCAATTCGGTTACGGAGATTTTTGCTCAAAAACGTGCCATTGTTGATTTCTATAAAATCCAGAACGACAATCACGAAGCCAATTTAATTGACAATACTTACGTTTCCCAAAAACAAGAAAGCCATGTTTCAGTTCACACATTCTCTTTTGGTGGGAATTTGACTAGAAACAACTTGAACTTTTATCATTTTGGCGAAAGATTGACCAGCACACTAAACGGAATCACGATTATTGGCGAGAAACAACACGTAGATCATTATACTTTGGTTCATCACGCTACACCAAATTGTGAAAGTTTTCAAGATTATAAAGGCATTTTTTCAGACAATTCTACCGGTGTTTTCAACGGAAAAGTTTATGTGGAAAAAGAGGCCCAAAAAACCAACGCTTTCCAAAAAAGCAACAATATTTTATTGGGAGACAAATCGACCATAAATGCCAAACCGCAATTAGAAATTTTTGCCGATGATGTAAAATGTTCCCACGGATGCACGGTTGGACAACTTGACGAAACAGCAATGTTCTATATGCAATCCCGCGGAATTCCTAAGAAAGAAGCCAAAGCATTATTAATGTACGCCTTCTCAAATGCCGTAATCGAAAGCATAAAAATACCAGAATTGAAACAACGAATCACTAAGATTATAGCTTTGAAATTAGGCGTGAAAATGGGATTTGATTTGTAGTTTTTAACCACAATCCCGAAAGCTTTCGGGACACTAAAGTTTACGCAAAGGGCACAAAGTTTATTAAATGAACTTTGTGCCCTTTGTGATTTTTACTTTGTGCGCTTTGTGGTTA
>JAEMQE010000284.1 GCA_022758945.1 Lentimicrobium sp.
TGTAAAACCTCATAATTTTTGTCTACTGTTTTGGCAAAGCCAAAACCAGGATCAATTATCATATCATTGATGCCAAAACTTCTCGCTGTTGCTACTTTTTCAGAAAAATAGAAAAGCATTTCCTTGACGATATTTTCATAATTGGTCATTGTTTGCATCGTTTCCGGAGTACCGCGTTTGTGCATCATAACGTATGGAACATTATATTTGGCAATCGTTTCCATCATTTTTTGATCAACACTTCCTGCCGAAATATCATTGATAATTGACGCTCCGTTTTCAATACAAATTCTGGCAACTTCACTTCTGAAAGTATCAATGGAAATCACCGTTTTCGGAAAATATTTCTGAATTAAACTCACAATAGGAACAATCCTTTTCAATTCCTTTTCTTCAGAAACATACTCCGCTTTAGGTTTACTGGAATAGGCGCCAATATCTATAAAAGTTGCTCCTTCAGAAATCATCTTTTTTGCCTGAAGCAAAATTTCACTTTCTTCATTGTATTTTCCGCCATCATAAAACGAATTTGGCGTAATATTCAAAATTCCCATCACTTTGGGAGTGGACAAATCAATTAAATTTCCATTACAATTTATAGTCATTTCGGGCTGTTAGCTAGTAGTTGAACAATTTAATACTTAAAAATTAACATTCGTTAATCATCATTCTTCAAACAAAAAAATTATCCTTATTTTTGTGACAAATATACATCAATAAATGAACATTACTTCACAACAATACGATAGCGTAATTGCAATTTGTCGCTCGCTATTTATCAATAAGATGAAAGATTACGGAAGTGCCTGGCGCATTTTAAGATTGCCATCCCTAACAGACCAAATCTTCATCAAAGCCCAAAGAATAAGAAGTTTACAGGAAAATGAAGTTCGAAAAGTTGACGAAGATGAAACTGGTGAATTCATCGGAATCATCAATTATTCGATTATGGCTTTAATCCAATTGGAACTTGGAGTTGTGGACCAGCCCGATTTAAATGTGGAAGAAGCAACCGAATTGTATGATCAAAAAATTGCTCTGACCAAACAATTAATGGAAGACAAAAACCACGATTATGGCGAAGCTTGGCGCGAAATGCGTGTTAGTTCACTGACAGATTTGATTTTGCAAAAACTGCTTCGAGTGAAACAAATTGAAGACAATAAAGGGAAAACTTTGGTTTCTGAAGGTATCGATGCGAATTATCAGGATATGATAAATTATGCTGTTTTTGCTTTAATTTTAATGAAGAAATTTTAATTTAAATAATTTAAAAAATGAAAAACTTTATCGCACAATTCTCAAGACTTTTTGTCGGGATTATATTCATTATTTCAGGATTGATAAAATTGAATGATCCGCTTGGCTTTTCCTATAAATTAGATGAATATTTTAGCGAACCTGTTTTCAACATGCCGCTTTTTGTACCCTATTCATTGGCAATAGCCTTGTTTTTGGTAATTCTTGAAGTGGTTTTGGGAGTTATGCTTCTCATTGGTTACAAATCAAAATTGACGATTTGGAGTTTGTTGCTTTTGGTAGTTTTGTTTACATTTCTGACATTTTACTCAGCATATTTTGATGTGGTAAAAGACTGCGGATGTTTTGGCGATGCTTTACATTTAACTCCTTGGCAATCTTTTTCGAAAGATCTGATATTATTATTTTTTATTCTTATTTTGTTTTACAATCAAAAATATATAAAACCTTTATTTTCAAATACAATCCAAAACATTGTGGTTTTGGCAAGCATTATTTTGTGTTCTTTTATGGGTTACTGGGTTTTAAATCATTTGCCTTTGAAAGATTTTAGACCTTACAAAGTGGGAACCAATCTCAAAACCGCTATGGAAATTCCTGATAACGCACCTAAAAGTGTGGTGGAAATGACTTTTATTTACAAAGTAAATGGAGTTGACAAGGAATTTTCTGAAAAAGATTTGATGTCACTTCCGGCTGGAGCAGCATTTGTTGACCGAAAAGACAAGGTTATTGTTCAAGGCTACCAACCTCCTATTCACGATTTTAAATTGGAACTGGATGGAAACGATAATACTCAATTGATTTTTTCAAAAGAAAAATCACTGCTGATTGTAGCTTATAATTTAGAAAAAGCAAATGTAGAAGCCTTGCAAAAACTAAACAAATTATACAAAGAAGCTTCGGCAAAAGGTTATTATGTTGCCGTTGCAACCGGTTCTTCGAGTGATGTAATCGCTGATGTGAAAAAGAAATATGGATTTACTTTTGATTTCCTTTTTTGTGATGCAACAGCTTTAAAAACAGTAGAAAGAGCAAATCCTAGTTTCGTAGTTTTGCATTATGGAACTATTATGCAAAAAGTGCATTACAACGATATTGATGATTTGAATCTATAATTTACAGTTAGTTTATGAGTAGCAGAAGAGAAAGAAAGAAAAAGAAATTATTGCTAATTTTAGTTAGTTGCTTCATTTTTGGGATAGGTTATTATATTCTAAACGAAGTCTCAACATGGTTTGAGGTGCCTTTAGGAGTAACTTTTTATGTTATTTTAGGATGTACTTTAATGGCTGTTTCAGGAATTTATATTGGATACACCATCAAGCAACTCTATTTCACAAAGAGAAGAAAAAGAACTAAACGCATTTATTTAGACGATAATTCAAATGAGAAATCGGAATAATCGCAATTTATAACTTGAATCCGCCTAATAATAAACAATTACGAAATCGAAATAGTGCAAATACCTGAAATATTGTGATTTACTCTTCCAAAATTTTGGGTTTTAAAATGTAACTTTGCCAAAATTAAAATTTAATGAAAAAAATACTTATCCTGCTTTTAGCTTTTGCCAGTTTTTCTTGCTCACACGCCCAAAAAAAATCATTTTCTAAAGAAGCTTTGTCTGAAACATTATTGGCAACTGATGGAAGCCAAGTTGCTTTTAAAAACATCCTAAAAAAATACAAAGGAAAAACCCTTGTTATTGAAGTTTGGGCCTCGTGGTGTGGCGATTGTGTCAAAGCAATGCCAAAAATTAAAGAGTTACAAACCAATAATCCTGATGTGGCTTATGTGTTTATTTCAATGGATAAAACAGTCGAAAATTGGAAAATTGGAATTGAAAAACATGAACTTAAAGGCGACCATTATATGGCTAATGACCAAATGAAAGGTGTTTTCGGGAAAGCCATAGATTTAGATTGGATTCCAAGATATATTATCATTGACAAAACCGGAAAAATTGTGGTATACAGAGCCATTGAAACCGATTTTGAAAAAATAAATGCAACTTTAAAAGATTTGAACAAATAGAAATTAGAAATAAAATAGAATTATAAAAACACAATTAAAATGAGAAATAAGATTGTAGCAGGAAACTGGAAAATGCACAAAAATGCAGAACAAACCGAAGATTTATTAAACGAATTAATAGCACAAATCCCAACCGAAAGTGATGCACAAATAATTGTTGCGCCTACGTTTGTCAACTTGGCTTCAGCAGTAGATCATTTAGAATTTACGCCTATCAACGTGGCAGCACAAAATATGCACCAAGCAGAAAGTGGTGCTTATACAGGAGAAATCTCGGCTGATATGCTAAAAAGCGTTGGAGTAAACACCGTGATTCTTGGACATTCAGAACGCAGAGCAATTTTTCACGAAACTGATGCACTAATTGCCAGCAAAGTAGATACAGCATTAACTCACGATATGACCGTTATTTTTTGTTTTGGCGAAGAGTTGAAAGACCGTCAATCTAAGAATCATTTTAATATTGTTGAAAACCAATTGAAAGATGGTTTGTTTCACATTGAAGCAAAAGATTGGGAAAAAATTGTTTTGGCTTATGAGCCAGTTTGGGCAATTGGAACCGGAGAAACTGCCAGCCCTGAACAAGCACAGGAAATGCATGAATTCATCAGAGAAACAGTTCGCAAAGCCTTTGGAAGTGATATCGCCGAAGATGTTTCTATCCTTTATGGAGGAAGCGTAAAACCAGACAATGCAAAAGAAATTTTCTCTAAACCAGATGTTGACGGAGGTCTTATTGGTGGTGCAGCACTTAATGCAAAAGATTTTGTGGCGATTGTGAATGCTATCTAAATACCTAAATAATACTCGAATAGGAGTCCTCAATTACGATAGTAGTTGGGGATTTTTTGTGCTTAAAAATTATCCGTTTACAGTATTAGAACACTTAACAACTACACTCTTAAAGTATTGTTAAATAACACTTTAAAGACTAAAACCTCTTAAAATAACAGCCGTTTTCCTAGAAATAATAGAAATTTTTTACTAAATTTACTGTATCGGCTTTAGCAAGCAGAAACTCCTACTACTCTCTTCTTATAGCCATTCTATATATTTAAAACCTATAAATATGGCAACTTCAAAACACATTCTATTTTTCAATCAAATTAGTATTACCGACATTGGTAAAGTGGGCGGTAAAAACGCTTCTCTTGGCGAAATGTACTGTCATTTGAATCCAATAGGAATTCGTATTCCAAATGGTTTCGCAGTTACAGCTGAAGGTTATCGACTATTTCGAAAAACCAATAATCTCGAAAAAGTACTCGAAGATTTGTTGTTTTCATTGGATACAAAAGAATATTCCAATCTTTCTTCCATTGGAGAAAAGGCAAGAAACCTTATTTTATCGGCAACCATTCCCGAAGAAGTCAGCAATGAAATTCAGAAAGCTTACCAAGAACTTTCAAAAATATGTGGAGCCAATAATCTCGGTGTTGCCGTTCGTAGCAGTGCCACTTCCGAAGATTTACCATCGGCAAGTTTTGCAGGAAGAATGGATTCATTCCTGAACATCAGCGGAGAAAAACAATTGCTCGAAGCAGTTCGCCGCTGTTATGCCTCATTATTTACTGATCGCGCCATAAAATACCGTCACGATATGGGATTTGCAAATATGGACATCGCAATTTCCGTTGGCGTGCAACAAATGGTCCGAAGTGATAAAGCTTCTTCTGGCGTGGCTTTTACAATTGATCCTGATACTGGATTTAAAAATGTAATCGTCATCAACGGAACTTTTGGATTGGGCGAAAATATAGTCCAAGGAAGAATCACTCCCGATGAATGGATGGTTTTCAAACCCACACTTTTCAACGCAAAACTAAATCCTATTTTGAAAAGTCGCTGTGGCAAAAAAGAATTCACAATGATCTATTCCGAAAATGCCGAAGTTGCATCAGCAGAAAAAACTATTGTGAATATTGACACGCCTTTGACAGAACAAAATAAATATTCGTTAACTGATAAAGAAGTAATTCAGATAGCACAATGGTGCCAAAAAATTGAAAATCATTACAAAAAATCTATGGATATCGAATGGGCGAAAGATGGTTTGAACAACCAACTTTTTATCGTTCAGGCTCGCCCTGAAACTATTTACGGAAAAGAACGAAAACAAACCGTAGAAATCTATTCCCTAAAAGGAAAAAGTAAAGTACTGACAAGCGGCATTGCTTTGGGCAATAAAATTACCTCCGGAAAAGCCCGAATTTTGAATAGTCCGCAAGAAGGAAGTCTTTTACAGCAAGGTGAAATTCTCGTAACGGATGTCACCAATCCCGATTGGGATCCTATTCTAAAAAAAGCTGGAGCCATTATTACCAATAAAGGTGGTAGAACCAGTCATTCAGCAATTGTGGCACGTGAACTCGGAACTGTTGCCGTTGTGGGATGTGGCAATGCCACTTCCATTATAAAAAACGGACAAGAAATCACCGTTTCCTGTGCCGAAGGCAAAGATGGAAATATATACGAAGGCTTGCTGAAATGGGAAATAAAAGAACAAGATTTCAGTCAACTGACTTTGTCAGAAACTGACCCAATGTTTATCCTCGCCGATCCCGAAAGAGCTTTTGATTTAAGTTTTTATCCCAATAAAGGCGTAGGATTAATGCGTATGGAATTTGCTATTTCTAACACAATCAAAATCCATCCGAATGCTTTGTGCGAACCCGAAAAAGTAACTGATGAAGCAACAATTTCAGCAATCAAAGAGTTAACTAAAGGCTATGAAAACGGTAAAGATTATTTCGTCGATAAACTTGCCGAAGCTGTTTCTACTGTTGCTGCGGCTTTTTATCCAAAGGATGTGATTGTGCGAATGAGCGATTTCAAAAGCAACGAATATGCCAACCTCATCGGCGGAAAATATTTCGAACCTGAAGAAGAAAACCCAATGATTGGTTTCCGTGGTGCTTCGCGTTATTACAGTGATTTTTATCGAAAAGGTTTTGCATTGGAATGCGAAGCAATGAAAAAAGTTCGAAACGAAATGGGATTGCACAATGTAAAACTGATGATTCCATTTTGCAGAACAGTAGAAGAAGGTAAAAAAGTAATCGCTGAAATGGCTAAAAATGGATTAGTGCAAGGCGAAAATGAATTGGAAATCTATGTAATGGTAGAAATTCCAAGCAATGTCTTGTTGGCTGACGAATTCGCCCAACTTTTCGATGGATTTTCCATTGGTTCAAATGATTTGACTCAGCTAACACTTGGCTTAGACCGCGATTCCGCCTTAGTAAGTTATTTGTTCAGCGAACAAAATCCAGCGGTCAAGGCTCTAATTCGCGAAACCATTCACGCTGCTAAACGTAATAACATAAAAGTAGGATTGTGCGGTCAAGCGCCAAGTGATATTCCGGAATTTGCCCAATTTTTGGTTGAAGAAGGCATTGACAGCATTTCGTTCAATCCAGATGCTTTGATAAAAGGAATCGAAAATATATTGGTTGCCGAAAAGAAAAATACTATTCGAATATAATTTAAAACAACACCATTATGGAAAATGGATTCAAAAACAAAGTAGCCCTAGTGACAGGTGGTTCATCAGGTATTGGAAGAGCCACAGCGTTAGCATTCGCCAGAAAAGGCGCCAAGATTGTCATCGCTGATTGGGCAGAAAGCCAGGAAACCATCGATATAATCGAAAACTTGGGAGGCGATGGGATTTTTGTAAAATGTGATGTTTCAAAAAATGCCGATGTAAAGTCCCTTATTGAAAAAATAATTACCACTTTCGGTCGATTGGATTATGCATTTAACAATGCAGGAATCGAAGGATCATCAGCTCCAACACAAGATTGTTCCGAGGAAAATTGGGATAAAACCATTAGCGTCAACCTAAAAGGAATTTGGCTCTGTATGAAATATGAAATCCCAGAAATGCTCAAAAAAGGCAAAGGCGTTATTGTAAACTGCTCTTCTGTAGCCGGATTGGTCGGATTTCAAGGGCTGCCGGCTTATGTAGCTTCCAAACACGGCGTGATAGGCTTGACAAAAACTGCCGCATTAGAAAATGCAAAACGTGGAATCAGGGTGAATGCAGTTTGTCCTGGAGTGATACAAACCCCTATGATTGACAGACTGACTGGAAAGGAGAAAGAATCCATAGAACAATTTACAGGTTTGGAACCTGTGGGTCGTTTTGGAAAACCAGAAGAAATTGCCAATGCGGTACTTTGGCTTTGCTCTGACGAAGCTTCTTTTGTAACCGGAATTGCGATGCCTGTAGACGGTGGTTTTGTGGCTCAATAATTTTAAAATACTATTCATTTAAAAATCTTATGTAATATATACTTATGAAGGAAAGCTAAACGACCGTTAACAGAATAGGAATATTGAGTTCTACTCTTTTACCACAACAAATCAAAGTAGCAATACTTCCCGATTTTTCCGAAGGTGTTAAATAGCACTTTAAGAAATTCAATCAAATTAGAATAAAATGAATTAAAAAAAAACTATGTGGTGGCACTATCTATTAGTATTTATCGGAGCCTTTTTGTTCGATGTAGTTCCATTTCCAGCTCCTCCTGCATTCACTATTATGGTTTTTTTGCAGATTGTATTTGGGTTAAACATTTGGTTGGTTATTGCAATTGGAGTCGCTGGTTCCATTTTAGGAAGGTACGTCCTCACACTTTATATTCCAATTATTGCTGGAAATATTTTTAATCCCGCAAAGAATGAAGACGTTCAATATTTGGGCGTAATAATGAAAACGAATGCCTGGAAAAGTCAATTAGTTATCATTGCATACTCCTTGCTACCACTTCCAACAACACCACTATTTGTAGCTGCTGGAATAGCAAAAATAAAACCCGCTTATATTATTCCTGCATTTTTCATTGGTAAATTTATAAGTGATACCGTTTTAGTACATTTAGGAAAATACGGTACAGAAAACGCAGAGAGTATTCTTCTTGGTGCTATATCTTGGGAGTCCATATCAAGTTTGGCATTTGGATTACTTTTCATCAGCGCTCTATTATTCATTGATTGGCGTTCCTTAATCCAAAAGAAAAAATTTATGCTAAACTTTCGAATATGGAAATAAAGATTTGCTGCTTTTTTTTAGAATCAAAACTAACAGCATTTTTTGTTAGTTATCTAATAAACAACATATTATAAACTAGTTGAAAATGATTTTGTAGTGTAATAAATACTAAATGACCCCTTTTATAATTAAAATAAGTTATCTTTAATGCTCTTAATGAAAAGCAACAAATTGACAGAAATTTGTAGCTATAGAATTTATTGAAATTTATTTTAATAATAGAATCAAAAGCAAAAAGAGTAAATGTTAATTAATACCAAAACCAATTTTACCTCTGAGAGAATTGAGTTAGTTCATAGTGGCGAGGACTATTTTTCTCGTCTGGAACGGATTATTTTGGAAGCCAAAACTGAAATCCATATTCAGACCTACATTTTTGATTATGATAACATTGGCAAAAAAACAATTGCAACTTTAAAAATAGCCGCTTCAAGAAATGTCAAAATAAACATTCTGCTTGATGGTTTTGGCTCGTTTTCATTCCCGAAAGAAGTAATAAAAGAGCTTACTAATTTAGGAATCAACATTAGATTTTTCTCTCCTTTTTTTTCAGCAAATTCATTGTATATTGGTCGAAGACTGCATCACAAAATAGTCGTTGCAGATTCAAAAACAGCATTAATTGGCGGAATCAATATTGCCGATAAATACCGAGGAACAGCAATAGCTGCACCTTGGCTGGACTATGCTGTAGAATTAAATGATGAGAAGATAGCTATAGGGCTTCAAGAATTGTGCAAAGACATTTATTTAAGGAAAAGAATTATTCGAAGAAAAGAAATCAAATCGGTTATTGGAACTTCTGAAGAATTGACAATTAGCGTCCTTCAAAACGACTGGTTGAAACGAAAAAACCAAATCTATAACGCTTACATAAAAAACATTGGCAAAGCCAAAAAAGAAATAGTAATTGTGGGAAGCTATTTTTTGCCCGGAAAAAGATTGCTAAATTCTTTAAAAAAAGCATCCAAGAACGGAGTGAAAATTAAATTGATTCTATCCGGAATATCAGATATTCCTATGGCGAGAAGAGCCAGTTGTCATTTATATGCTAAACTCCTGAGATATAATATTGAAATATACGAATGGGAAAATTCTATTTTGCACGGAAAAGCCGCTGTGATTGACAACAATTGGACCACTATTGGCTCTTTTAATCTGAATAATTTGAGTTCGTTTGCGAGTATAGAAATGAACGTAGGAATTGATTCGGCTGAATTTGCAAATAATTATTTGTTGCATCTCAATGAAATTATGGAGCAATGCGAAAGAATCACTTCGGAAACCTTAGAAATAAGGTATAATTTAACTTCAAAATTCACCAATTGGGTTTCCTATTGGACAACCAGAACAATCGAAATAATGGTAACCTATTTACCCCATAAACGATTTAGGAAATTTTATTAGGAAAACATTAAATGCTTATTCCGCTGTAAACGACTTAAAATTCACTAAATTTATAACGAAATTGAACCGCACTAATTACACTAATTCACACGCCAATTTAGTGTTGTCCAATTAGCTTTTAAACCAACATTTAAAAGAATTGCAAGTATAAAAAATTAGATAAAAAAAACATACAATGGCATTTATAGACTATTACAAAGTATTGGGAATCGATAAAACTGCTACCGAAGCCGAGGTAAAAAAAGCGTACCGAAAACTGGCAAGAACCCATCATCCCGACCTGAATCCAAACGATAAGGAAGCCGAACAAAAATTTAAAGAAGTCAATGAAGCCAATGAGGTTTTAAGTCATCCCGAAAACCGAAAGAAATACGATCAATACGGCGAAGACTGGAAACATTCTGAAGAATTTGAAAAACAAAGAAAACAACAATCTCGAGGCGGCGGAAGTCAGCAAGGGGGTTTCGGCGGATTTGAAGGATTTTCAGGTGGTGGTGATTATTCTGATTTTTTTGAGTCTATGTTTGGAGGTCGTTCAGCAGGAGGAAGAAGTCAGACCAGACAGTCCAAAGGTGGTGATTACAATGCAGAATTAAACCTTGATCTAAAAGATGTTTACACCACCCAAAAAAGGGAATTGACTATCAATG
Organism: Lentimicrobium sp.; assembly: GCA_022758945.1. Classification (GTDB taxonomy): domain Bacteria; phylum Bacteroidota; class Bacteroidia; order Flavobacteriales; family Flavobacteriaceae; genus Flavobacterium. The sequence goes on from JAEMQE010000284.1 coordinate 10,411, forward strand.
GCAAAAAAATTCGACTCACCATTCCGGCCGGAGTTGAAAATGGTCAGATTATCAAAATAAGTGGTATGGGTGCCGAAGGTGCAAATGGCGGTCCAAAAGGCGATTTATACATTACCTTCACCATTCAAAATAATACCAAATTCAAATTAGACAAACACAATCTTCATTCTACGGTAGATTTAGATTTATACACTGCTATTTTGGGCGGAGAAATTACTGTCGATACCTTTGACGGCAAAGTCAAACTAAAAGTAATTCCAGGAACCCAAAACGGAACGAAAGTAAAACTAAAAGGAAAAGGTTTTCCTATTTACAAAAAAGAAGGAAGTTTTGGTGATTTGTATATCGAATACCAAATAAAAATCCCCTCAAATCTTACCGAAAAAGAAAAAGAATTATTTGAGGAATTGGCTAAGTTGAGAAAACCTTAAATATGGAAAAAAACTCAAACACATTGTAAATCAGGTGATAATCCGTAAAATTGAAAACTATTTTTCTTGAAATTAATTCAACTTTGTCAATGAATACAATATCAAAAATAATGAAATTAATCAAGTCCTTCTTACTTGACATCGGAGAACTATCTAGTTTTGCGGGTCGCTTCTTTCAGGAAGTATTCAAACGCCCTTTCGAGTTTAAAGAATTTATCAGGCAATGTTACAATATGGGAAACCGTTCCCTCCTATTAGTTGCCGTTACGGGATTCATCATCGGATTGGTTTTTACCTTACAATCAAGACCAACTTTACAGGAATTTGGTGCTGTTTCTTGGATGCCATCAATGGTTAGCATTTCAATTATTCGAGAAATTGGTCCTATCATCACCGCTTTGATTTGTGCGGGACGAATTGGTTCCGGAATTGGCGCCGAATTAGGTTCAATGCGAGTGACGGAACAAATCGATGCAATGGAGGTTTCAGGAACGAATCCTTTCAAATATTTGGTCGTTACAAGAATTTTAGCCACCACTCTTATGCTTCCCATTCTGGTATTTTTTGGCGATATCATTGCACTTTATGGTTCGTATCTTGTCGAAAATACCAAAGGAAATGTTTCTTTCCTATTGTATTTTAATAAAGTGGCAGAAGCTTTGGAATTTGGCGATTTAATTCCAGCCACCATTAAGTCATTCTTCTTTGGTTTTGCCATTGGATTAGTAGGTTGTTTCAAAGGGTATAATTGCAAAAAAGGTACTGCTGGTGTAGGACTTGCGGCAAATTCTGCAGTGGTTTTCACCTCAATGTTGCTTTTTATAATCGATTTTATTGCCGTTTTTATAACTAATATTTTTTATGATTTATAAATTATGGAAGCCTTTTCAAAAAATAATAAAACGATAATAGAAATCAAAGACCTAAAAAAAAGCTACGGCGATAATCACGTTTTGAATGGCTTCAATATGCGATTGGTCGAAGGCGAAAATCTGGTTATAATGGGAAAATCAGGTTCCGGTAAATCCGTGATGATAAAATGTTTGATTGGACTGGAAGAGCCTGATAGCGGCTCAATTATAGTGATGGGCAAAGATATTAGCACCTTGGAACGCGAAGAACTAGACGAATTGCGAACCGAAGTTGGGTTTCTTTTTCAAGGAAGTGCGCTTTATGATTCGATGACCGTTCTAGAAAATCTTGAATTTCCGCTAAGACGCCATACCAAAAAATTTGGCGTAATAGAAGACACCACGCCTTTGGTTATGGAGGCTTTAGAAAATGTGGGTCTGGCAAAAACGATCGATTTGATGCCCGAAGAACTTTCGGGAGGAATGAAACGGAGGATTGCATTGGCCAGAACTTTGATTTTGCAACCCAAAATTATTTTGTATGACGAACCCACAACAGGACTAGACCCTATAACGGCCAAAGAAATTATTTTGCTGATGCAATCCGTTCAAAAAAAATACAATACCTCAGCTATTATTATCACTCATGATGTGGATTGCGCAAGAGCCATTTCGAATCGGATGATTTTATTAGTCGATGGCATCAATTATGCGGAAGGTACTTTTAATGAATTGATTGCCTCAAAAGACCCAAAAATACAAGCTTTCTTTAAATAAAATTAAAAATGGAAAAAACAGCTTCACAAAAAATAAATCTAGGCCTATTTGTAATCATTGGATTATTGATTTTCATTTTGGCCGTATATTTCATTGGCAACAAACGAAATATGTTTGGCAAAACAAATCATCTAGAGACCGTTTTCAACAATGTTAATGGTTTACAATTAGGCAATAGCGTTCGGTATTCAGGAATTAGTGTCGGAACTGTTCGGGGAATCGAAATGGTCAACGACACCACCATTCGAGTGGATATGATTATAGAAAAATCTATTTTTTCCTATATCAAAAAAGATGCAATTGCCACTATTGGTTCAGATGGTCTTGTGGGAAATATGATAATAAACATTATTCCCGGAAAAGAGAATCAGCCATCAGTGGCTTCTGGTGACGAAATTCGTTCCTTAAATCGTATTCGAACTGAAGATATGTTGAGTACACTAAATGTAACCAATCAAAATGCAGCTGCTCTTACGGTAAATTTACTTAAAATCACCAACGAAATGATTAAAGGCAAAGGAACAATAGGAACCCTGCTGAACGACACTCTCGTTTCTAAAGACCTTGCTGAAACAATGCGAAATTTGAAATTAACAACCAAAAGTGCTTCAAAATCAATTTCAAAGATAGATCAACTTGTAGCTTCACTTGATAACAAAAACAATGTTTTAGGAGTGGTAAAAGACACAACTGTTGCCAATAATTTAAAAAACACTATTGTCAACTTAAGCAAGTCATCGGCCGAAATTAACAAAGTAGTTGCGAATCTAAACGCTACAATTCTCAATATCAAAGAAGGAAAAGGCGCCATCAATTACCTT